>JBKJPM010000002.1:0-19757 GCA_046595175.1 Gemmatimonadaceae bacterium | reverse complement strand
GGGATAGAGGGTCAGAAAACAGAATGGAGATTCAAGAAAGTTCAGTTCCTGCATGATCAGGGATTTGAGCTGTGCAATCACACGCTCTGGCATGCGCAGCTGAGCAAATATTCCGATGCGGTAGTTCAGGAACAGATCGCACGCGGTGAGATGGCGATCGATTCTGCGGTTCCAGGCTACCGGGTCCGCACCTTTGCGCTTCCGCTGGGCGTATGGCCGAAAAATCGTGCGCTGGCGAAAGCGGGATCATGGACTGACCCGAAAACTCACAAGGTTTTTACGTACACCAACCAGGCGATTCTCGAAGTTGCCGGGGGACCTACTCGCAGCCCGTACGACCCGGCATTCAATCCACTCTCGATTACCCGCGTGGAAATCCTCGGAAATGTTGTTGAGCAGACTTTAAACGCGCTGGATAAATCGGGACGGTACGTCTCGGATGGTAATCCAAAGGTTGTCGCGAAGTAGCTAACCACAAAAAGTGGAAAATGGCTTTCCAGGATTTACTCTCTCATCTCCGAAAGGAGAGGCAATAATGCGGTGCACGCTTTTCATTTCCATCCCGGTTCTGCTTCTTTCCACATCACTTTCCGCTCAATCACCACCCACCGCATACACTGGCTCAGCACATCCACAGTCAAGTTCCGCCGAAGTCGAGCGGATAGTAGCAAACGACAACCGGCAACCGGCCGGGCACATGGAAAATGCCGTACTCGTGGTTCGACTTAATGTGGTGAACGGAACTTTCCGCCCCGAAAAAGATGACGGCTCCTCGCTTCCGGCTCTCGCATTCGCTGAAACCGGCAAGCCGGCATCCATACCGGGCCCTATCATCCGGGCTGCACGGGGAACGACGATCCGCGTTATTGTCAGCAATCCGTTCAAAGACTCGACGCTAACAGTTCATGGACTGCAAGCGCATCGTGGCGAAAAGGATCAGGCACTTCAGGTTCCGCCGGGAGAGACTCGCGAGACGGAATTCCGCGCTGGTAGTCCTGGCACTTATTACTACTGGGCGACTACGGGTAATCGACCGATTGCTCAGCGAGTCTGGTTTGAAAGCCAGCTTTCCGGAGCGTTTGTCATTGATCACGAGGGGGCCCCGCTCAATGACAGGGTATTTGTCATCGGTATCTGGGAGCGCGAAGTAGCTCCTAGTCCCGCGCTTCCTCAAACCACAATGGTAATAAACGGAAAGAGCTGGCCCAATACTGAGCGGTTCAGTTATACGCAGGGAGATTCGGTACACTGGCGGTGGATTAATCCCACCAGCGCGTCGCACCCCATGCATCTGCATGGATTTTACTACCGAGTGGAGAGCCGCGGAGATGGAATGGTTGAACACCCGTATCAGGGTGATGCCCGGCCCTTCGTGGTTACCGATCTGATTCTGCCAGGACGTACAATGCGGATGTCGTGGGTTCCGGAGCGGCCGGGAAACTGGGTGTTCCACTGCCACTTCGCTTTTCACGTATCCCACCACATGATGTTACCATCGAACGATTCGGTTGCGCATTCAATGGGCGGGAACAGTCCGGTAACTGTGACGCCGCATCGCATGGCTGGACTTGTGCTCGGCATCAATGTCAGCCCTTCACTCGCGCCACATCAGGTAAAAGTCACGAGCTCACGCGCGCGTGAGATTCGCCTGGTGGCGCAATCCGCGCCTCGGCGATTTGGTTCAGTCGCCGGGATGGGCTACGTAGTGCAGAACGGAACGAGCGAACCGCGTCGCGACTCGATTCTCATTCCGGGACCGCTGCTGCTGCTGAAACGTGGCGAACCCGTGCGCATCACAGTGGTCAACCATCTTTCAGAACCAACCGCGGTTCACTGGCACGGTATCGAGTTGGAAAGTTTTCCAGACGGGGTGCCGGGATGGAGTGGAACACCGGGCCGAATCATGCCGCCGATCGCACCCGCAGATTCGTTCGCGGCTGAATTCGTTCCGCCGCGTGCGGGAACGTTCATATATCACACCCACTCTAACGAACAGCTACAGATGGGCTCGGGATTATATGGTCCCCTGCTCGTCGTGGATGAGGGGCATCCATTCAACCCCGAAATCGACCGAATCATTCTGGTTGGCGGCGCAGGCCCGGCGGATTCTCTTCCCCAATTGGGATTCGAGTCGCCTGGCATCGTGAACGGGAGCGCGGCTCCACCACCCATGGATCTCAAGGTGGGCAAGACATATCGGTTGCGATTGATCAACATCAATCCCGATTGGCGGGTGATCTTTTCGCTGATGTCGGAATCGGCGTTGGCGACGTGGCGTCCACTTGCCAAAGATGGAGCTGATCTCCCCGCTTCTCAGCGGCGCTTGCGTCCGGCTTACCTGCTCACAGGCCCGGGTGAAACTGCGGATTTCGAGTTTACCCCTTCGGTTCCGGGGGAGCTGCGTCTTGAAGTAAAGACAATGCTGCCCGGCTGGATAATTCCGATTGTGGTCAACGTGAAATAAGGATATGGGTGTTCAGCGGGATCCCCCTCTGCCTGTTACGGTACATTCAGCGTATTGCCCATGACCGATGCCCTAAGCGGCCATACTGGCTCCTTCGGAAATTGTGACAAACCCGCCACCTTCACGGTCTTTATTCTATGAATGAACAGGTGTCCGACGAAGCGGCCGTGGCGCGCGTTCTCGGGGGCGATGTCGAGAGTTTCGGAATCCTCATGAAACGATACCGCGACAGGTACTTCCGATTCGCCTATCACCTGTTGGGTAACCGTGAAGATGCTGAAGACGTTCTTCAGGAAGCTTTTCTTCGGGCGTACCGTTCACTTCGTACCTGTTCAGATCCAACGCATTTTGGTTCGTGGCTCTACACCATTCTCATAAACCAGTGCCGCACCACGGGCGCAAGGCGCGGTGCCAGGGATCGAGGCAACACCGGGGATCTTCTGCTTGACTCGATTCCAGGTGAAAAGAATGAGATGGAAGGAGTGGAATGGCGGGAGGAAGTAGAGCGGGCACTGGCAAAGCTGCCACTCGAACAGCGCGAAGCGTTCCTCCTGAAGCATATAGAGGATTTGAGTTACGACGAGATGGCCGAAAGAACCGGAGACAACGTATCCGCTCTCAAGATGCGCGTCATGCGCGCATGCGAAGGGCTGCGAATTCAGCTGCGGGGAATTGAAACATGAATGAATCAGACAAAGAATTGGTCGAACGCATAAGCAAGCTGCTGAAAAGCGCGGAAACCCCGGGCGATGACTTCGATAATCGAGTAATGTCGGCTGTACGCGCTGAGGCCGCTCGCACAAGCGCATCACGCCCTGCCTTGCGCGCGCGACCGCGTCCAGGGTTCGGACAGTGGCTCCTCGCTCCCATGAATTTGCGAATTTCACCCGTCAGCGCTTTTGCAATCGCTGCCGCGGTACTGCTGGTGGTCGGACTGCTTGCGCGCCCGTTCGGGAAGGCGGAACCATTTTCCGAGAAAGCGGTCGCCGTTGCATCCCCGTCTCAGCGAGCCGACACAGTTAAGCTCGTACAATTTGTCTTTGTCGCGCCCGGGGCGCAGAAGGTCGTGCTTGTCGGTGATTTCAACAACTGGGATTCCGCTGCGACTCCGCTTACATCCGAGGGCTCCCCCGGTGTGTGGACTGTTTCCGTTCCGCTCACCTCCGGTCGTCATCAGTATGGATTTGTCGTGGACGACAAGGAATGGCGTATCGACCCCAACGCGCCAAAGGCTGCCGAAGACAGTTACGGCACGCCCAATTCGGTCGTGACAGTGAGCGCAACGTCGTGATGCGCATTCTCCTAGTTGCGGGACTCCTCGCACTCGTAGCCCGGGATGCGGCCGCAATCGATCCACGTCTCGCACAGCGTCTTGACCACGCCACCGCGGAGTCAGTAGGGGCACTCATCGACTCCGCGGCAGCCGCAGGAATTCTTACGGAGCCGCTGGTGCAGCGCGCGCTGCAGGGTGCACTCAAGAAAGCTCCTGGACAGCGAATTGTCGCCGCCGTGCGCGACTATGCCGCGGACCTCCGCAAGGCGCGCGATGCAGTCGGTGCAAAATCGTCCGACGCCGAGATTGTGGCTGGTGCCGCCGCAATACACGCCGGAGTTTCTACCGATGGTTTGCACACTTTGCGCGCGCACCGAGCCGGGAATATCACCGTCGCTCTTGCCGTGCTTACCGATCTCATGGCCAACGGAGTCCCGGCGGGAAACGCTCTTCAGGCAATCCAGTCCGCGCTGGAAAAACGGGCGACAGATTCCGACTTGACCACGCTGCGCTCCAATGTCGCCGGTGACATAAAGGCCGGCGCATCTCCGCCGGTTGCTGCGGCGGCGCGCGCGCGCGGTATTGCTGTCAGGCCACCGGCACATTTAGCTTCGCCGGCTGCCGCCAACAACAATCGCCCGGTAACTCCTCCGGGACCATCCCATGGGAAAAAACGCTGACATGGCAAACCTTCGAGCTATTGGCACAATTCTGCTTCTTTGCAGTCCTGTCACAGTAGCCGGCCAGTCTGTTTTTTCCGTTGATGTCGGCGCCACAAATGTCACATACACGGATAGGGGACAATCGACCGCCGCATCCCTCAGTCCTTTCTTCAGTGCCTGGAGTCCGCGCGGCTCGCTAACCGGCACCGCGAATTTCTCGCGCTTCAACGCCAGTGGCTGGAGTCTGCAGGGCATGGCGAACGCATCAGCACTCTCCTCCGCGACCGCTCCAGTTCGTTTCGAAGCGCTCGGAATGCTATCCGGCACTTCCTTCAGCGGCGGAAACAGTAGCAACTTCGCCTCAGCGCGCGCACGTCTGCACGTCGTCGGACAAAGTGGCGGAGCCTGGGTAGGCGGAGGAGCAGGCCGCTCCGACGATGGTGCGGTTGTCCATGACTTGATCCTTGGCGACGTTGCCGGCTGGATTCAAAGTGGACCGACATTATTTCAGCTTGTTGTCACACCCACCCGACTGCAGAACGAAGTCACCTACACCGATGCTGAAGCCACAATTTCCCGGTTCGGGAATCGCGCAGATCTGTACGCGTCAGCGGGATCGCGAGTGTTGTCGGGCGGAAATGCATCTTGGGCGAGCGCGGGAATTACATATCGCATCGTGTCCTGGCTCGGCATCGCGGCGAGTGCCGGCAATTATGCGCCGGATTACACGCAGGGAATTCCCGGAGGGCGTTTCATATCCGCTGCGTTGCGCTTCTCACCTGGTTCGTCCGCCAGCACCTATAATTCCGCGGGCGCAGATATCGGCGCCAAGCCCCTGATACAACCCGAGCTTTCGGAAGACGCGCCTCCAGCCTCCGAAAAGTTTTCCGCGTTCTCGGCCGGACGCGTTACAGGATCGGGAGATATGCGTGAAATCAGAATTCGCGCTCCTGGTGCGTCCGCCGTTGAGATAGCCGGAGATTTTACATACTGGGAACCCGTGCAGATGCGTAATGCGGGCAACGGCTGGTGGGTCGCGAGTCTTAAGCTCCCGGCTGGCATATACCATATGAATGTCAGGGCCGATAATGGAAGCTGGAGCGTACCCGCCGGAATGACAGTTATTCAGGACGAGTTCGCCGGCTCAGTGGGCATCCTGGTGATCGAATAAGCGAGGGGAATTTGTGACGCGTTCGCCGGAATTCCGGTCTCTCTCATGTATTCCCGATCAATACCCTGAGGTGTAACATGAAGAAATTTATTCTGCTTGCGAGCGTTGCGTTCGCCGCCAGTGTGCCTGCGCAGATCAGATCATCCACCTTCTCGGATCGTTTACATAAAGTGCTTCCCGCGGCCAATGTTGACAGCATTGTTGCGCATGTAGAAGCTGCCAGGTCCCGCGGCTTGCCCGCGTCGGCGCTCGAAAATCAGGCGTTGATGCTTGCCTCAAAAGGAGCGCCGGCAACACAGATACAGAAGGCGGTTGACGCGCGTGTGGCAGGAATGGACCGCGCCAAGAGCGCGCTCGCTGCCGGCGGACGCAAAACCGCTTCGGATAGTGAAGTTGAAGCCGCAGGAGATCTTGTGCGTCGCGGCGTCGACGGTTCCAAGGTGAGCGAGCTTGCGAAGTCGACGCCGTCGGGCCGTTCGCTGGCTGTTCCTCTTTACGTGATCGGAAGCCTCATGGATCGTGGACTTCCGTCCGATTCCGCCCTTGCCCGCGTGCACGCCCGACTCGCAGCGCGCGCATCCGATTCAACTTTGACGAAAGATGCGAAGGTTGCTGGTGATTCGATTTCCGCCGCTCGCAAGGCAGCTGGAAAAGCAAAAGGGGACGCAGCAAAAGGCGCAGCTGGTCGGCCCGCACTGACCGGTCCCGGTCTCGCCGCGACCAAGCGTCCGGCTAACGCCGGCGGTGGCCGCCCCGCGACTGTTCCGGCAAATTCCGGCACGGCGAACAAGCCAGTGATTCCCGGAAGCCAGGGCAAAGGAAGGAAGCGATAAGCGTGATCATGGCTCATAAACGCCAGCCTCGAAGAGCCGTGAGTGCTTCTTCCAGCGCGATTTTTTGATCCGGATGCTGCGCGCGGACCAGCAGCTGCTCATACATCGCAATCGCCAGATCCAGCGCTTCGAGATCGTGCTCAGCGCCCGCCAGCGCGGCGGCGTTATCGGCGAGATTCGCGCGCGCGAGATCGTCTTCGGGAAAGCGCTCGGATACCTGCTGCCAGCGGCCGACGCGCGCGCGTGGATCAGACTCGGCAAGCGACCATAAATGCCAGCCCGCGCGGTTTTTCGGATCGGCCGTGATGGCGCGTGAGGCAAGGTCGTTCACCACCTCGGGACCGCGACCACTCAGCCAATAAACGTTGGCCAGCGCTACCAGTGCGCGGGCGTCGTCCGGCCGTTCGGCAACGTCACGTTCCAGCCGGGGGATTTCATCAAGCATTGAGTCAGACACTTTGCTAAGTTATCTCGTCATGGACAATTCCTCCAATCGGGCAAAACTGGCGGAAATCCGCCACACGCTAAACAATCCATTGACGGCACTTCTGACGGAGGCGCAGCTTCTTCAGCTCGAAGACCTGCCCGAAGAACAGAAGCAATCCGTTGACAGGATAGTTGAATTGTGCCGGAGGACGATTGACGCGGTAAGGCAGCTGGATAACATTCTCCTGACATCCTAATTCCGCTCACTCCTATAGTCCTTGAAACTCACGGCAGTAGGAGTAAAAGAGTTGGAAGGAGTCAATGAGACTTCTTATGGGAACTGCTCTCTGTATTCCACGATGTCGTTCCCCCAAAGTCTTCTCCTTGACTCATTTGCCTCATTGACTCCTATTGCAGTGAGTTTGCTGTTTTAAAGCTCTTGCTGGACATTTAGAAGGCCCTATACTAGCATTACGATACCAGCGCAGCCTTTCGTACTTGGCGCGCGTTATCTGGAGTGAGGTTGTGGTGAGCCACGTGAGTTCTTCCCGGGCGACCCGCAGCAGTTAAGTCACCAGTTTTCTATCCCTGCCACACACAATTCAATGAACGAACGCCGACGTCCAATTCGTCGCGGCCGTGGCCCACGTCCATCTTCGGACGCACCCATGGACAGTAACGAGAATGCAGATCCATACCGTGATTCCAATGATTCGATGAGCCAGGATTCAGACAGCCCCGATCGCAGCAATTCCGACGATTCCGGAACGGATGCGCCGCGCGAGCAAAACGCGCCGCAGAGTACGCCGGCACCGACAGGCTCCGTGGACACGGGCCAGCCGAATGTGAACGACGACTTGGGACGTGGCCAGGGCGGAAATGGCGGCGGTAACGGAAATGGTGGCGCCAGCGATCGCGGTCAGGGCGAAAACAACCGCAACAACAACAATAGAAATCGCGGACCCCGTCAGGATCGAAACGATGGCGGAGGAGGCGGAAACAGAAATCAGAACAATGCCCGGAGAAATCGCCATCAGCGTCGCGGACGTGGGCAGGGCAGCAGTCAGGGTGGGCAGGGCGGTCAGGGAAATCCTGGCAACGATCGCGGACCGCGCAGAGACAATCAGCAGCAGCAGCAGCAGCAAAGTGGCGGAATGCGCGCACCATTGCTTCCGGTTACAGCAGATTCAGAAAGTGTAGGATGGTTCGATGCACAGCGTGATGGTGGCTTCATTCGCCGCGCTGCCAACAGCTACCTGGCTGACGTCGGCGACGCTTTCATTCCGCCCAATCTGATTCGTCAGTACGGACTGCGTCGCGGCGATCAGCTGCTCGCCAGCACCGGGCACGACCCGCGCAATCGCGTTGTGGTTTGCGACATTCTCAAGATCAACGATGCAGATCCCGCCGAGATGAGTAGGCGACCCGATTTCGGCTCGCTAATCGCTTCGTATCCTGACAAGAAGCTCACGCTCGAAACCGGCAAGCCTGCGAAATCTGGACCGGAGCTTACGCGTCGCGCAATCGACCTGATTGCACCGATCGGATATGGCCAGAGGGCGTTGATCGTAGCACCTGCGCGCGCTGGAAAAACGATGCTGCTGCAGGCGATCGTCGAAGGCGTTGCCATAAATCATCCGCAGGCCGTTCTGCTCGTCTTGCTCGTGGACGAGCGTCCGGAAGAAGTCAGCGAAATGATTGCCTGGGGCTACGGCGAAGTCGTGGCTTCGAGCTTCGACATGCCGGCGGTGCGTCACACGGATGTCACTGAAATGGTTCTCGAGCGGGCGCGGCGTATGGTTGAAATGGGGCGCGATGTTGTCATCGTGCTCGACTCGATCACCCGCATGGCACGCGCATTCAACACGGTCGAACGCGGGACAGGACGCACTCTCTCCGGTGGGCTTGATGCGACAGCGATGGCCAAGCCGAAGGCATTCTTTGGCTCGGCTCGCTCAGTATCGCCTGAGAATGGCGGTGGTTCGCTGACCATTATTGCGACCGCTCTCGTCGAGACAGGATCGCGTATGGACGACGTGATTTTCGAGGAGTTCAAGGGTACCGGTAACTGCGAGATCAAGCTGGATCGTTCGCTCGCAGAGCGTCGGATTTTCCCGGCGATCGACATCGGAACATCGGGCACGCGTCGCGAAGACAAGCTCTTTAAGGCGGAGCAGCTGGAACATGTCTACACGCTTCGGCGCGGGTTGCAGCAGATGCCGGCTTCATCAGCGATGGAGTGGTTGATCAAAAGGATCGCCTCGACGCCGAATAATGATGCGCTGCTGGAAGGGCTCTAAAAAAACGAGTTTCTAGAGGATGCTTCCCGGCCCATCCCTTGCTCATCTATGGCCTATGTTTCGGCACATTTTCGGTAGGCTCCTGGTCGGAGTCTCGGTAGGCCTTTTTGTGCCCGCCCTCCTCCATTCCCAGCCCAACAAAAAGCAGGTAAACCGCGACCCTGAAGTAACCCAACTCCGTTTCCAGGGCGTGCAGGTAATGGACGTCGCGGATCTGGAGCAGAGCGTGTCAACCGAAGCATCGCGCTGCAAGACTTTCGTGCTGAAACCGTTCTGCTGGATCACGAAATCGCACTACGTCTACGTGCGGAAGTACCTCGACCACAAGGAGCTGTCACGCGATGTGTTGCGCATTCGCGTGTTCTACTGGAAGCGCGGGTATCGAGACGCCCAGGTGGACACGTCGGTGGTGGCAACTGGAAAAGACAAAGTTCGAATCGCCTTCAGGATTGTCGAGGGTCCGGCGACTGTCGTGACGGCGATCGATGTTCCGCAGGACAGCCCTGTGCTCAAACCGCACGACATTGCGCGCCGGATGTCGCTGCGTGTCGGCTCCCCACTCAACCTGATTCGCCTGGACTCAAGTCGCGCCAAACTTGTCAGTGCGCTTTGGGATCGCGGCTTTGGCGACGCGGAAGTGGATACAGCCGTCGTGGTAGACGAAGTCAATCACAGGGCCGAGCTGACGATACGAATGCATCCCAAGTGGAAGACGACAGTCGGGGCGATTGATATTGTGGGCGAGAATCGCGTGACAGAGCGGACAATTCGTAAGTCGCTCACCTTCAAGCCTGGAGACGTCTTTCGCAGGTCGGATATGCTGCGCAGCCAACGCGCACTGTATGAGTCAAATCTTTTCAAGCGTGCAGTTCTGGAGCTCCCCACACAGGGCGACTCCAACAAAATCATTGTCGTGACGGTTCAGGAGTCTCCGCCGCGCGAAGCCCGCCTGAGTGCAGGATTCAGCACGGTGGACTTCTTCCAGATGGAAGGGCGGTACCTGCATTACAACTGGCACGGTGCTGCACGTCGGCTGGCTGCCAGCGCGGCGATTGGAAACCTGTTCGCGGGATCACTGAACGGCAAATTCATTTTCCGCGACGTAGCCCGCAACATCGGCAGCGACCGCGCGCGATATTTCGCCCCCACCTACAACGCCAGCGTGGAGCTGCGTGAGCCATGGTTTGGATCGCCGCACAACGAAGCGGCCGTGGCGGTATTTGCCCACCGCCGAAGTGCGCCTGGAATTTTTGTGGATCGCGGATACGGAACCAGTCTCACCTTCACGCGGAATGTCGCCTTCCGCGCGCCGGCCAGTGCCAACTACAGGTTCGAGATTTCGCAGGTGGAAGCGGGTGATGTGTACTTCTGCATCAACTATGGTGTGTGTGACCGGCAAACCCTGACCGCCCTGCGCGACAGACAGCGTCTTTCGCCCTTCACGCTCAACGCACAGATCGACCGCACCAACGATCCGCTGGGTCCGAGCCGCGGAGTGCGGGGATCTGCGGATCTGGAGCATGCATCTTCGCTCACACTGTCCGATTTCCGGTACAACCGCGCCACCCTCGACGGCGCCGCGTTCATGCCATTCAGAAGCCGCGGTGTATTAGGTGGACATGTCAGAATGGGGTGGGTGAATGCGCTCGAGAGCACCGGTGCGGCCGTGGGTGCGACGACTGCCGGAGATATTTTGCATCCGAGGAAAAGGTTCTACGCTGGTGGCTCTCGCTCGGTTCGAGGATTCGGCGAGAACCAGCTCGGCCCACGAGTGCTCACCATCTCGGGCAAAACGCTCAGCGCGAAGAATACAGTTTCGCCGTGTAGATCCGGCGCGGACATGACTGTTTGCAATCCAAATGTTGACAGTCTCGCAAACCGTGATTTCGAGCCGCGCGCACTGGGTGGAAACATCGTTGTGGAAGGAAGTGCGGAGCTGCGTTTCCCCATCTGGAAAGATCTCTCTGGTGCGGCATTCGTGGATGCCGGTTACGTGTCGCAGCGTATCAATCCCTCGCTGCCCAAGAGCAAGGCTGGAGTTACGCCTGGAATCGGAATTCGATACCTGACTCGCGTAGGTCCTGTGCGCGTTGATCTCGCAATGAATCCCGCTCGAGGAGAATTTCTTCCGGTCGTGACCGAACAGCTCGTCAATGGCGAAGTACGCCTTGTCACTCTCAAGGACAATCGCCGGTACTCGCCATCCAAGGGACTGCTGAACAGACTGCAGCTGCACCTGTCGATCGGAGAAGCGTTCTAGTGGCAGCACGACGGACACGATGGTACGTACTGCGCGGGCTGATTCCACTGTTCGTGATTGTGGGCCTGCTCGTGATCGGGCTGCTGGTAGTTTCGGGCACCAATTGGGGGCGGAGTATTGTTCGCGGCCGCGTCGAGGCGCTGCTGCAAAACAATTCGCATGGTATTGTGCGCATCGGGAGTGTGACAGGGAATCTTCGTCACGGATTTACGCTGCACGATCTGGTGATCACCGACAGCGCTCGTAAGCCATTCGTGAATGCGAAGGAAGTCTGGGCGAAGTATTCGCTTTCGACTTTTTTTGGAAAGAAGATCGAGATGGACAGCGTGAGGCTTGTGCGGGCGTCCATCGTGCTCGACAGAATGCCCGGTGGGAAATGGAACTACGATCGGATCTTCCCGCGCGATACAGTTACGAGACAGGGTGTGAGGAAGACCGGCTGGGGAACCTGGATTCGCTTCACCAACGTCACGGTTATCGACGGTGATCTGACAGTCACCTCACCCTGGGCGCCAAACGACACGCTGTCACCGGCGAAGAAAGAAGCTGCAATCAAGCGCGCGTTCACCGACCTGATGCGTTTTGACATCAAGCGCGTGCCCGGCGGATTCCAGAAGACCGCGTACTATCACAATATCAACGCATTCCTCCCGCTCCTCCGGCTGGAAGATCCTGCTTATGCATATCGTCGGGCCGTTGTGTCTCGAGGAAATACGCTGGCTGTTCCCTTCAAGCCACCGACGGTATTCGTCAAGGACGTAAACGGAATCTTTGATTTCAACTCTGACTCAGTTTGGTGGAAGGGAGCGAAAGCAATATTGCCGGGCTCGCAGATCAGCGGTGACGGCATGTATTCCGTGGATAACGGAGACATGTGGCTTCGCCTGAAATCACCGCGGGTGGCCGCTGCCGACCTTCGCTGGATCCATCCCCCGATTCCCGAGGTTGGAAGCGGCAAGATGGACTTTGCGCTGGACTGGAAGGGCGGACTTGAGAATTACCAGGCTACCAACGCCGACCTCACGCTTAACAGCTCTCACATGTGGGGAGACTTCGGGATCACCTTCGTTGCCGACACTTTCGCGATGCACAACACCGACATGCGCGCGACAAATCTCGACACGCATCTCATTCAGCGGATTCTCCCATGGGCGATTCCGCCACGGCACGGGATTCTCGCCGGCAGGATGAAGGCAGCTGGGTGGCAACACACTCTGCTGTTGGATGGCGACATCACATTCCGCGATCCACGCTCGGGTTTAAATCGCGTGATTGCAAATGGACAGGTTGGCATTTATCCCAAAGCACTGAGCACGAAAAATCTCAACCTGCGACTGCTGCCGCTGCAGGTCGCTCTGCTCAAGCAGTGGATGCCTACGCTTCCAATCGGAGGAACGCTCACTGGTCCGGTCACTCTCAATGGCGAGACTGGCGGCCTGATGCGCGCGCAGGGCGACATTACGCATATTGACCGCACGGGCCGATCGAATGTCGTGGGACGCGCGGGATTCAGGGCCGCGGGCACTCCCTGGTTCGACATTGACGCGAAGCTGCGTCCACTTTCGCTTGCAACCGTGGGTCAGTTCGCACCCGCGATCGGGCTGCGTGGAACAGCAAGCGGACCGTTCAAGCTCCTGGGTTCATTGCGTGATTTTGCAGTGAATGCAGATCTGGGATTCTCTGATGGCGGTTCGATGAATCTCCGTGGGAGATTGGATCTCGCGAGCAGGAACAAGGGTTATGACCTGACCGCAAACGCAAAACTGTTCAATGCGAATGCAATCGTGGCAAGAGCACCGACAACTTCAATCACTGCGTTCGCATCCGCAAAGGGCAGAGGAACTGATCCTGCGACGATGACCTCCATGATCATCGCAGACGTGTCTGCGTCGAGCTACGACACTCTCTCGGTTGACGGCGCCAAGGTAAGGGTTCGGATCGCCAATGGCATGGCGAACGTAGACACACTCACCGTCAATTTGCGGGAAGGTTTGGCCACAGCGGGCGGCACCTTCGGGCTCAAGCCTGGCACGAATGGCGAGCTGCGGTACCATGTCGCTGTAGACTCGCTGGCAAAATTTGCAGGCTGGATTCCCGGGCTTGATACGGGCGTGACACATCCTCGTCCCGGCATTCTCGCGCGTCGCCTCGCGCAGGCGAAAGCCGATTCCGCGGTACTGGACAAGAAGACTGAAGTCGAGCGTGCAGTGACCGGGCGGACGCTTCCCAAGATGGTTGTGGATACACCCTCGGTAGTCGCCAACAAGATTCTTTCCGGAACAGTTCGCGCCGACGGCGTGGCCAGGGGAAACATCAAGAATTTTGGATTGACTGGTAGTGCGAGCGGAAAGGACATCGTCGCGCGTGGCAACACTGTGAAATCCTTTACCGCCGATTACGAATGGCTGAATGCCCGGACACCATCGTCATCCGTAAAAGTGAACGCGATCGCCTCGACAATTGTTGCGGGTGGATTCCAGATGGACAGTGTGACGGCAAAGATCGGTTACCAGAAGCCGCGCGGTACCGCGGAGATCACGATCCGTCAGGACAATCAGCGCAATTATTCGGTCAACGCCGACTACCTGCTCAACAAGGATCGCAATGAAGTTCGCCTGAACAATCTCGCGCTCCGGTTTGACACCACACTATGGAAGAGCACGCAGGCGTCCATGATTCATTGGGGCAGGACCGGTGTGGATGTGGAGCATCTGGAGCTGAAGAACGCCGCGAACGGGCGCATCTTCCTGGACGGACTGATCCCGAAACAGGGATCGGCCAGCTTCCAGCTTGCAGTGGACAACTTCAATGTCGGCGATGCAATCGCACTCCTGGAGAGCGACATCCCGGCAAGCGGTTTCGTTTCGCTCGACATGAAAGCATCGGGCACTGCAAGCGACCCCGCATTTACTGGCAGCTTTGGAACGCAGGATTTCGTGTACGCCGGAAGCAAAGTTCCAGAGGTGCACGGCACGGTGAGCTACGCGAACCAGACTCTCACGGGCAAGGCGGAGCTGATACAGGCCGGCGTGCACCTGCATCCAGGGCTGCTCGTCGCCGCGGGGACGATACCGATCAACCTTGCCCTTACAGGTGTCACGGGTTCGCGCTTCCCTGCGAATCGCGAGATCGCCCTGAACGTCACGGCCGACAGCCTTCCGCTCGACCTGATTCCGTCGTTCAATGACGTGGTCACCAACGTGCGCGGAAAAACAACAGCCAACGTGAAGGTTGCAGGCACGTTGAACAAGCCGCGTGTCACCGGCGAGTTCAAGCTTGCCGAAGGCGCTGCGCGAGTTGTTCCGGCAGGTATCGATCTCAAACAGATCAATGCGTCAATCCGGCTTCTATCCGATACTGTCGTTATCGACTCAATCGTCGGGAACAGCCAGGGGGGAATCGCAGTGCGTGGAGGGCTCGGAATTGCCGACATGAAGAATCCGACCATAGACCTCCACATCCAGTCCGAGAATGCCCGGGTACTCAACAACCATCTCGGCAACATTCACGCGATATCAGCGCTGAATGTCGTCGGACCGTTCGGCAATGTGTACGTGACTGGGGCAGTAAGAGTTCGTGACGGTGTCATCTACATCCCGGAAGCCAAGAAGAGCAACGTGATCGGCCGCGACGACCCCGCCCTTTTCAGCGTGCTGGACACAGCAGTCGCATCCAACAATGAGATCTTCCCGACGCAGTCGCCGCTGCTGGCCAACCTGCGAATGGATGTCGCGCTTCGGATCGATCGCGATGTATTCGTCCGGAACCGCGACGCCAACGTGGAGATCTATAGCGACGGAGATTTGCTGCTCAGTGTGAATCGGGCAAAGGAATCGCTGCTGCTGGACGGAGTCATCCTCTCTGAGCGCGGTGAGTACAACTTCCTCACCAAGCGGTTCCAGATCAAACGCGGGTCCGCGACGTTCATGAACACGCAGGAAATCAATCCGGCACTGCAGGGGACAGCCGAATACGAAGTCCGGCTTTCCACGCGTGAAGCGATTCGAATTCGCATCGTGCTCGGCGGCACGATGCAGAATCCAACCATCGCGCTGGAGAGCGACGCACAGCCGCCAATTCCGCAGAGTGACCTGCTGGCGTATCTCGCCTTTGGGAAACCATCAGCATCCCTTCTGCAGCTGGAAGGCTCGGGAGTATCGAGCGGAGGGACCAGCGGTGGCCTCGTAGGTACGAGCGCTGCGCTCGCCACGAAGCAGCTTGCCGCGGTCGCGCTTGGCGTGATGGCCGACGAGTTCGCGGGAGAAGCCGCTCAATCGCTTGGTGCCGACGTGTTCAATATTACTCCGGCCGATGTTCAGTCGGATGTCGGATCGTTCCTGCGCGCGACCGAGCTCGAGTTCGGTAAATACATCAAGACGCACACATTCGTGTCAATCCAGGGTCGGCCTGACCCGGAAGCATTGAAGCGACCCGGTATCCGCCTCGAGCACCGCTTCGGCGGACTGCGCGGATATCGCTTGGAGACATCGTTCGAGCCGCGGTTTCTGTTGAAAGAACCCACACTGGCACCGCGTAATCCGTCCACTACTTCAGTGCTCGGCCTCTTCCTCATTCGAGAGTGGCGCTTTTAGCCACTACCGTGTCAGGGGTGAAATAATTGTGGAGTGCGCAGAGGCGCTGAGATCGCAGAGCAGTTAGCAATAAAAAAACCTCAGCGGCCTCTGCGCCTCTGCGGCCTCCAACAATTATTTCACTGGACGGGTGGAAGTGGCCTGTCGCCGAAAGACGCTGTATTGTTACATGAAATAACGCGAGCCCCACTGTGGACGATCTTCGATATCCAGTCGGAACAAATTCCTTTGATGCGATAGTCAACGAGTCGGAGTATCAGCAGATGATTCAAACCATTGCTGATGCTCCGAAGGTTTTGCGACAAGCGGTTGAGAAACTCTCCGATGCCCAGCTCGACACGCCTTACCGCGTGGGCGGATGGACTGTGCGACAGGTTGTCCACCACCTCGGCGATAGTCACATGAACGCCTTCTGCCGGCTCAAGCTTGCTCTCACTGAAGACAAGCCCACTATCAAACCGTACGACGAGGCGGCGTGGGCTGAGCTTGCTGATGCAAAGGCACCAGTCGAGGTCTCGCTGCAGCTGCTCGAGTCATTGCACGAGCGCTGGGTTCGCATCTGGAAATCAATTCCCGCAGCAGATTTCCTATCCCGGGGCTTCGTTCACCCCGAGCACAACCGGTACATCTCGCTCGACCAGGTTCTATCGATGTACGCCTGGCATTGCCGGCACCATACGGCGCACATCACGCGCCTCCGGGAACGAGAGGGGTGGTAGAATGACTCCGGAACTGGTTCGGTGGATGGTGGACGCGCTGGAGGAAAACACGGCAGCGGTTGAGCAGGGCGCCGGTATTCCGCATCACATTCCGCGATTTCTTCTTCCCTCCGGAGTCAGGGAGGGTGACGTATGCCAGGTATCGACCCGGCGAGATTCTGAAAGCTCGATAACGATAACTATCAGCTTCGATCGCACGGAAACCGACAGGGCCAAAAAGAAATCCGCTGACCAACTGGCTTCGACACCCCGCACCAGTGACCCCGGCGGCCCAATCAAGCTGTAAGAAAAAGCCCCGCGAAGATTCGCGGGGCTTTCACTATTACAGGCTCGACCAAAACACTACGGAATGGGATTACACTGGGTCTGCGAGGAAGTTGCGTCCGTACTCCCGTTCATATTTGTAACGCCCTTCCCTACGGCGACTGTGTAACCGCCGCCAACTGTGCCGGGACTCCTAAACGTAATTGTCCCATTCTGGTCCGTCCGGTACCAGGGCTTTGCGCGTGCGCTCCAGAGAGTTTTTGTCTGGTTATGAATATGCCCGAATGTGTTGGTTGCGCCAACGGACATGGTCTCGTAGTCCGGGCTAATAAGATCCGCATACCTGTTCGTCACGCCATTGCAGCTGCCATGATGGTCAGACTTGAGGATATTGACCTTCATGCCGGGTGACACATCGTAATTCGCTCCGGTATCAAACCAGTCAACCTCCTCGCGCTCCGCGTCACCTGCAAACCACATCGAGAAGCTGGTTGAGTCGGGACCTACCAGCTTAACCGGCGTCGACCTGTTGTTCGGTGTTGTCCCGGCAGGATTTGGGCGCATGACGTGCAGCTTTGCTCCGCCATTCATGGTAATCGTGCAAAGAGGAGCGCCATTCACGCACGGATCGTCGCTGTCTCGGTAAATAAGCGCTCCACGACCCACGCGCGCGTTAATAGAATCGCGAAGCTCCTGCAGCTGAATGTTGCTGTAAACGTTTTTGTTCTCGAAAAAGTAGCCAATCGTAATGTTGCGCGATGTCTTGAACAGTTCGCGCAGGCCGGAATGGTGATCCTGGTGCTCGTGCGAGAGGATGACCACGTCGATTGTGGTATTGTTGAGCCCAAGCGAGTCGAGCAGGAATCCAAACCGCACCGGGTCGGGACCTCCATCAATGATCACCTTGCTCGTACCGTTGGTGATGAGATTTGCGTCGCCCTGCCCGATATCCAGCACGCGCACGACCACTTCCTGCGCTGTTCCACCACCGCCGCCGCCGCCGGTAGTCACCGTGAGCGCGGCGGTTCCCGCCACTCCGTTTGCCGATGTTGCAGTGATCGTTGCACTGCCTGCCGCCACTCCGGTTGCGAGTCCGCTGGCACTGACGGTCGCTACCAAACTGTTCGACGACGTCCAGGTAAATGTTGTTGAAACCACGGCTCCGTTCGCATCTTTACCGGTAGCCGTGAACTGCTGAGTTGCTCCAACAATTATCGAGGATGTCGCGGGTGAGACTGTCACTGTCGCTACCACCAGTGCCGGGGCGACGTACCCGTCATTTACCTTCCCCGGGGTTCCCTTGTCACCCTTGCCAAATACTGTGGTGGAGGTCTGCCAGTTTGCGCCATTCACATCCGTGTTGTCTGCGAGTGGATCCTTCACGCCTCGGCTCGCACCGGTAACTGAGGAAGTCCACGCCACGGAATCCATCGTCAGTCCGCCCGCGTCGCGGAGCGCAAGCCAGTCCGCGGCGTTCGCCAGATTAATAGCTGCGCCGTAAACGAACTGCTCCGTGACGCCTCCGTTCTTGGACGAGGATCCGTTGGCGGAGAATACCGCATAACCTCCAGCCGCGACTGAGACCGCCGAAGAAATTGTTACCGCGGCGTCATTCCCGGAATTAATCGTCCAACCCTGCAGGTTGATGGCGGAACTGCCGGCGTTGTGAACTTCGAACCACTCGCCATTTGCATCAGTCACAGCGTTTGGGTCTGCCAGAACTTCGTTGATCACAAGCGATTGTCCCGCGACAACGTCGACACGTCTCGGCGCGATAAGCTCGGGGCCGACCACATTTTTGTCGATGCAAGCAACTGCGATGATTCCTACGAGCGCAAGCCTCCAATAGCTTCGGTGCATTCATCCTCTCGTGGCGATAGGTGAGTTTTGCCAAAGCAATACTCTGCCTTTTTCACGCTATCGCAAGGATGTTTCCTTGAAATACGGTTTTCTTGCGACGCGCTCAGTCGCCAACCTTCCAAACCTTTTGAGAGTCCGTTTTTGATTTCGTACTATCAGGGACCCACCACCCACTACGACGATGATCGTCGCGCCTGCCACTGCCCACCAGAAATGAAATGCAGGAACCCGCGTTCCCGCCTCGGAAGCTGCGGCAGCCAGCAATCCTACGTATGACCAACTCATGAAGCTGTAGTGCAGTGCCAGCCAGTTCTTCGTAGGCCGGAAAATCACGAAATACATTCCCGTAAGAATCCCAAGCAGGCTGATAAGGGCCGCTACATGAAAGGGTCCGAAACCGCCGAACAGCCGGTAGATCAGCAGTGCAGTAATGTTCAGCCCAAGCATGCTCGCCACATATATCCATCCAACCGCGCGATGTGACTGAGTCCCCTTGGGGCGCAGCAAAACTACTGCGCCGAAGATCATCGCCAGAACCGCGAATGTTGTGTGGAACCAGCCGAGCGTGCTCATGACTTTCCGGACGTTGCGGTGTCCGGAAAGTTTCGCCTAAGCCGTGGTGGACTTCGCGAATTCGTCCCAGAGGCGAGCCATAGCGCGCATTCCGATACGGTAATTCTCCTGGCTCATCCACTCATCAGGCGCGTGGGCATTTTCGCCGGGCAGGCCGAATCCTACAAGGAGTACGGGCGCGCCGAGGATGCTCTCGAAGTCTCCGACGACAGGAATGGAGCCTCCCTCGCCAACGATTACGGGTTCCTTTTCGAATGCGGTCGCCAATGCACGACATGCAGCATCGTATATCGGCCCGCTTAGCTCAGCGTGCCAGGGGCTACCGCCATGCAGATGCTTTACGTCTACTTTCACACCCGG
>JBKJPM010000291.1:0-11792 GCA_046595175.1 Gemmatimonadaceae bacterium | reverse complement strand
CTCCAACCTTTTCTTCCACAACAAGTTTCGACAGCGTTTTCCATTGCGCGGAGGTCTCGGCAGCGTAGTCACCCCATGTGCTCGGCCAAACCATCTGTGCCACTTTCTCGCGCAGGGTCAGCGAGTTGAGCACTGAATCAACCCACGCCGATTGACTGCGCCCCGAAATGGCTCCGGATGACGTCGCTGGTGCAATTCCGCCTTGAGGCGATGCACATCCAGAAAGTATTACTACGCCAGTCAGAACACTTGCAAGCAATCGCTTCACGCAAACTCCTAGTGGGAAATCGTTCCCTGTTTTGTTGTGTCGATGTTCGCGTTCTCACCACTCTTGAAGAGGAACGCAGACATATTGCGTGTGAGGAAGCTGCGCGCCTGCGGATCCATCACGTCGAGGCCATAGTGATTGATCAGCATGGTTTGCTGCTTGGTCCATTCAGCCCAGCACTGCGTGCAGGTTTCCTGGACAACGCGCGCGCCGATGGGTCCCGGGAATGGCGCTCTTTCGAATCCGGTGCGTGTCTGTCCGCACCGTGTGCAGGTAACCTCAGCCAAGGTCAGTTTCGCGCATATTCGATTTCAGCCAGCCCGAAAATCGACAGGATTCGCAGATACATCCAGCCAATATCAAACTCATACCACTTCGCCTTGAATTTTGCGGAGTGCGGATCAGCATGGTGATTGTTGTGGAGCTCTTCGCCGCCGAGCCAGATCGCAATCGGGGTAATGTTCCGGCTCTCATCCTTCACGTTAAAGTTTCGGTAGCCAACAGCGTGGCCAACTCCGTTCACGATTCCGGCAGCCCAGAACGGGATCCATATCATCTGAATTCCCCACACAAGCGGTCCGACGAAGAAACCAAACAAGTAGATGTCAACCAGTAGCATGATCAGGATACCAACCCAGTTCAGAGGCGACAGGAGGTGTCTCTCGAGCCAGTCATTCGGAGTACCCTTGCCGTACTTCTCCAGGACACCTGGCTGACGAACCGTCTTTCTATAGTAGAAGGCGCCTTTAAGAACGATGTTGCGAAGACCCTCCATTATCGGGCTATGCGGATCCCCTTCGCGGTCGGCGAACGCGTGATGCTTTCTGTGGCAGGCTACCCACTCTTTGGTGACGATCGCCGTCGACATCCACAGCCAGAGTCGCATGGGCAGCTCGGCGAGGTAGTGAAGCTTTACGCCCCGGTGCGTTTGCGCCCTGTGCAGAAAAAGTGTGACAGACACATTGGTGAGGTGTCCGGCGATTACAATAAACAGAACCGGTTTCCACCAGTCTGCGGCCCAGCTCCCAAAATCCGGCATTACGAATGCTCCGATGTTCGTGCAGTTCTGACAATGTTTTCAAATCTATCCGCCCGCACAGGCTAAACCAACCATCTCAGGCGCGCGTCAGTGAAACATTTCACCGGAAAAAAGTTCTTCAATCCCTGGCCTAATGCGCAGCCCCACGGCATGAGCGGCATGATCCGTTGGACTTTGGAGCGGTTTGGTAAAACTCGCAAAACGGGCACGCCTCCCGTGCCCGTTACAGAGCACGAGGACCTGCGATCCGCTCCCCAACATCCCCGTGTTACATGGGTGGGTCATTCCACGTTCCTGATCCAGATCGGAGAGCTGAATTTTCTCACAGACCCCATCTGGAGCAACCGTGCATCGCCCGTTCAGCTTGCCGGCCCGCGAAGAATTTCAAACCCGGGGATAGCTCTCACCGACCTACCCCCCATTCACGCCGTATTGATCTCCCACGACCACTACGACCACCTCGACCATAACACGGTCCGGATCCTCAGGCGCGACCATCCCGCCGCCCAATGGTTTGCGCCATGGCGAGTGGGGCGATGGCTCGCAAAACACGGAGTTCGGAACATCGTGGAGCTGGATTGGGACGAGTCAACCGACTGGAAAGGCGTTCGTATTACATGTATTCCTGCGCAGCATTTCTCCGGTCGCTCCATTTCCGGGCGGGACGAAACCCTCTGGTGCGGCTGGATGATGGGTCTCAGCGAAGGCAGCATCATGTTTGCCGGTGACACGGGTTTGCATCCGGAATTTTCCAGAATCGCGGCCATGTATGGCCCCGTGACCATGGCAATTCTCCCTATTGGAGCATACGATCCTCGCTGGTTTATGCGTACCGTGCACATGGATCCGGACGACGCGGTCGCAGCTTACCTGTCAATCAGTACCGTGAATCCAGACCACCGATGTGTGTTCATCCCCTCGCACTGGGGCACTTTTCTGTTGACCGATGAACCTGCAGATGAACCCCAGGTGCGGCTCCGAAAAGCCTGGAGAAATGCCGGCCTCCATGATGAAAACTGCGCGATACTGCGGCCTGGAGAATCGTTTTCCTATCGGCCTTAACCACCGCAAGCGCGTTGCTGGCCGCATTGTGCGCGAATCTTGCTTATCCAAGCGCAGAAACCTCCAACATGGAGAACAGGAATGGCCGCAAGAAAATCAACTCGTGGTGGCTCACGGGGAAAAAAGAGCAGTTCGCGTAAAGCTGGCGCCCGCAAATCGAGCGCTCGTAAATCCAGCGCACGGAAGTCCGGACGAAAGTCCGGAGCACGGAAGGGCGCAACCAAGCGTTCCTCTTCGCGTCGAGGTTCAACCGCCAAGAAGTCTTCCTCTCGCAAGTCTTCGGCACGGAAATCATCGGCTCGGAAGTCGTCCGCTCGCAAGTCTTCTGCACGGAAGTCAACGCGTCGCAAGACTAGTGGCCGGAAACGTTCGCCTTCAACGGTAGAGCGGGTCAAGCGCGTAGCCACAGGCGTTGCTAAGCAAGCTGCGTCGGCCGGCGAGCGCGCTTACAGTGGAGCGCAAAGCGCCGTGGAGTCGGTAACCAGCTTCGTGCAGGATCGAATCTAAATCGAGCGTTTTGAAACGGGCGACGACAACATCGTCGCCCGTTTTGCTTCGCCTAGTGGCTGCGTTGTAGCGCTGCCCGTGGGTCAGCTGCGCTTACGAGTCGCGGCGGATCGAACTGTTCAGAGAATTCGTTGGACTTTGTCGGACTGCTGCTGTCACCCATACTTTCTCGCATCTAGCTCCTCTATTGCACGAATAATAACAGCGCGTAGCAGCGCTTCGCGATCTCCGCTTTCAGGCAAACCGCGAACCAAGAGCGACAGCGTGTGATGCATCTCGGACTCCACCAGGCCGTGAGCTTCACGTACTCCGAGAGATTCAATCGTACGCTCGGCAAGACGCCGTAGAAGCTTGGCAGTTTCCGGCTCTAGCCCGGAAAAAACCGCACTCTGGACCGTCTGCCCCGAAGGTTGATGCTTCGCACGTTTTGAGTCGCGATGTCGCGGAAGGGCGGAGAGAAAGTCGGCCATGCTTCCCATATCCACGACTACCGCGCCCGCCGTTTGCTCATGCCACGACTTCACGACCCCCTGCCTTCGCAGGGCGTGGAGCAAAGCAAACACCCCTTCTTTTATCACAGCAACTCCGTCGGCACTGCCTTTACCTCGACCAGTAACGATGAGAACGGAATCGCTGCTCAATGCATGTCGCTGCCGCAGCCACGCCTCAGCACGAAACCTTGCGTCAGCGCCAGTTGGAAGCGAGTCGCGAAGATTCAGTGTACGATCGGAGCCGAAGCTGATCTCATCGAACGCGCGAAAAAGCTCTGTTTTTCCCACGAGTTTTTATGCTAGCGGCATTGCGCAGGCATGCCGACCGGTAGTCCAAAGGCAGAAGTAACGGCAATGCGCCAGCCCGCATCGGTCTTGATAAAAACCCGCTCGGACACTCCGCTCGTCGTGGTATCCTTTTGAGTGACCGTGTAACAATATGTACCATACACGACACCCGGACTGAGAGGCACGACTCTCAAATTTCTAGACCGAAGCGTATCAGGCCAGGTCGTATCCCGGCGGGCACTCCAGTCCGCAAAGCCCAGCTGCAATCCTTCCGGTCCGTTGCGCGCCAGCGTCGGTGCCTGGAGATAGGTCGCTAGATATCGTGCGCGATCACGCTTGTGAATAGCATCAATATTCTCTTCGAACAAACGCAAAGCTGACACCGAGTCCGATGCGGCGGTCGCTGCCCACGTTGTCGACGTCGGCGAGGGATAGCATCCGCAGACCAAAAGGACTGAGAGGGCGAACGGCCGGAGGATCAATGCTTTCATTGGAGTTTTTTGACGTGGGATCCAGCTCATAGGATTGCCTTCAAAATCGCGAGACCCTTCTCCAGTTCCCCACGCTTCGCAGTCAGTGGGGGGAGAAGCCGAAGTGTGTGTTCGCCAGCAGTCAAAATCAGTAGCCCTGCGTCCCAACCGCGCTTGACGATGTTCGCCGCCGCTTCGCCAACATCCATTCCCCATATGTAACCCGTTCCCCGCACAGCGCGCACCTTTTCGCTTTCCGCTGCGAGACGGCGAAGCTGCTCTCCAAGCCAAGCGCCATTTTCTCTTACGCTCTTTAGAAGTAACTCATCATTTAAGCGCGAAAAAACATACTCCGCCACGGCCGCTACAAAGGGGCCGCCACCAAAAGTCGTACCATGTTCGCCGGCATCTATCGATTCTGCAATGTCTCCACGCAGCAGAACGGCCCCCATCGGCAGCCCTCCAGCCAATGGCTTGGCTAGCGTAACAATGTCTGGCGTCACGCCGGCGGACTGATATGCAAAGAGATTTCCTGTTCGACCCAATCCGCACTGAATTTCGTCAAAAATGAGTACGATGTCGCGTTCCTGGGTGAGTTTGCGAACGCCGCGCAGGAATTCGGCATCCAGCACCCTGATTCCGCCTTCGCCTTGAACAGGTTCGACAATAAGAGCTGCCACTGTCTCACGGTCCAACGTGATGCGAAGTGCGTCCAGATTTCTCTCGGATATCGAAATTGCCCCCGCGAGCGGACGAAAGGGCGCGCGATACGACGGCCTGTCGGTCGCCGCGAGTGAGGCAAACAGGCGCCCGTGAAATCCGCCGCGCACGGCAACTATTTCACATTTTTCCGCTGAGAAATTCTTCTTCGCCCATTTGCGTACGAACTTGAAGGCGCCTTCGTTTGCTTCTGCGCCGGAGTTGCAGAAGAACACCGAGTCTGCGAACGAATTTTCCGTGAGCGCCTGCGCCAGCCGCTCGCCTGGTCCGGTCCGGAACAGATTCGAGACATGTATCAGGCCCGTTTTCATTGCTTCCGACATTGCGTTCATCACTCCGGGATCGCCGTGCCCGAGTGCGTTGACCCCGATCCCGCTGGTGAAGTCGAGGTACTCCTTCCCTTCAGTGTCGTACAGATACAAGCCCGCCCCGCGCACGAACTCCATCGGAGCGCGCTTGTATGTACCAAGAAGCGGGGATATCACCAGACCCATTGTCGCTGGCTCGCCTGCCGTCGGAAGCGTTGCTGCGGTCATCGTACGACTCCTGTTCCTGGTCTGATTAGTGTGCCTGCGTTTGCGTCGTCCAGCATGTCGATCGCGCCGATGCGCACTTTCTTGACACCGCCCTCAATTGCGAAAAGCGCAGACTCAAGTTTCGCGGCCATTCCACCCCCCGCCGTTCCACTTTCTATCAGTCCGCGCGCATGATCGCTATCGATCTCGCCAAGTGATTCACCGGATGCTTCCCGAACCCCGGCGACGTCAGAGACGAAAAGCAGTTCGTCTGCGTTCAAGGCAATTGCTATGGCTGCGGCCGCGTCATCCCCGTTCACGTTTAAGGCATCGGACAGCAATTCGTCGGAGCAGCGTGATACGGGCGAGATGACAGGAAGATTGCCTTCCCGCAGTAGCGCCTGAAGAATTTCGGCTCTCACTTCTGGCGTATTGCCGACAAGCCCAAAAGTTTCGGCGTCCCGCGGCTGGGCGCACAACATTCCGCCGTCCTCACCCGACAATCCCACTGCATTCACGCCTTCGCGGATTATCGCGGAGACGAGGCGCTTGTTGGCCAGGCCGGAAAGGACCATGCGAACTACCGTGAGATCTTCAGCAGTTGTAACCCGCCGCCCATTTTTCATTTTGGGGACGAGGCCAAGTTTTTTCTGCAGTTCGGAGATTTCATCACCGCCGCCGTGCACCACGCAGATATTGCCGGGTTCCGCATCCCATGCGCGCACGATCGCGGCAACGAGCGAAGCATCACTCTGAATCCGCCCCCCGATTTTGATGACTCGCATTAGGCGACGAGTCCAAGTTCTTCCGGCAGCCCCAGCATCAGGTTGCCGTTCTGCAGCGCCTGACCGGCCGCGCCCTTCACAAGATTGTCGATTGCCGAAAAAATGGTCAGCGTGGGACGCGACACATTTTCGGTTGGCGTTGCATGAATCTTTACCGAATTGCGGAAGGCAACGTCTCGAAGCGTTGGTGGGGCATCGACATACTGAACGAACCGCTCGCCACCATAGGATTCTCTGTACAGCTGTGCGACATCAGCGACATTCTCAGTCAGTTCGACGGTTATAGTCGCCAGGATTCCCCGGGCAACGGGCAGCAGGTGCGGAGTAAAAATCAGGTCGCCGGAAAAACCCCACTGGCTGAGCTCGGATTTCATTTCCGGCAGGTGTCTATGCTTGTTACCAACAGAGTAAGCTTTGAAATTTTCGGTAACTTCGCCAAACAGGAGATCCAGCTTCGGTGCGAACCCAGCCCCGGTCACCCCGCTTGCGGCACTCACGTTGACCACGCTGCCGGCCCGCACCAAACCCGCCTTTGCGAGCGGCGCAAGCGCAAAGAGAATTGCAGTCGGATAACACCCGGGATTGGCGACAACTGTCGCCGACTTTACCGCCTCTCGCTCGAACTCCGTCAAACCATATACGGCTGGCGCCGCCGTGTTGCCCGGCCTCAAGTCCGAGGACAAATCCACGGCTTTCGCGCCTCTTGCGGCAACGGCGCTAACCCATTTTGCGGACGCCCCGTGTGGCAGCGCGCAAAACACGATATCGGCGCTGCCCAGATCCACGTCATCGGATCCCTGAAACGTGATCACCCGGTCGCCGAACTGTGCTGTAGTTCCCATCTGCTCATTCGCAGTCGCGAAACGAAGGTCAAGCCGGGGGTGGCATTCTATGAGGCGGCATAATTCGCGGCCTGCGTAGCCGCTCGCCCCAAGGACTCCTGCCGCAAGTTTATGCATTAGTAATGCATAACATTACACTCGCTTTCAGTCAACGCGCCGTTGGGCTTCCGGGGGTCAGGGTTCGCCAGCGATGGATTTGAGCCGCTTCATCACCCTGTCGCGCGCTGCCACGGACCGGCAAATGATCAGAATCGTATCGTCCCCGCCCACAGTGCCGAGGACATCGGACCAGCGCTCCCCATCCAGCGCCGCGGCAATGGGCTGTGCACCGCCGGGCACGGTCCTGAGCACCAGCATCTCGCCCACCGCATCGATCCTGAGAAATAGCTGAGGAAGCAGGGTTTCCAGAGCAGCGCGGCTCTCCTCGATGCTCCCATCGGTGACTCCATACCGCGCACCTTCGGGCGTCGGCACGCGCGCCACCCGCAGCTCCCGGAGATCGCGCGATAAAGTTGCCTGGGTTACATCCCAGCCGCGTTGAAGCATGAGCTTGCGAAGATCTTCCTGGCTGCTGACCATCCGCGCGTCGATGACTTCGAGAATTGTCGCGTGTCTTTCCCGCTTGTTGGCCATGTAATGACGATAGCACCACTCTGCGTTTAAGGCGACCCCCACTTATTGCATAACCCTGCTGCGGAGCGTTGACTCACGGGCACAAAATGATTAAATATTCGGTAAGACTGAATAGTTATGGAGAAACTGTTGACACGTACAATTGCGCTGGCCTACTCGGGTGGGCTGGATACTTCGATCATTGTTCCCTGGCTCAAAGAGAATTACGACGCCCGGGTCATCTGCGTCGCCGCTGAAATTGGTCAGGGTGACGAGCTGGAAGGCGTACGCGCAAAAGCGATCGCATCTGGAGCCGAAGAGTGCTACATCGAAGACCTCCGTAAGGAATACGTCGAGGATTTCATCTGGCCGACGCTCCGCGCCGGCGCGATTTACGGGAGGAAGTATTTGCTCGGGACGTCAATGGGACGCCCCCTGATCGCGCGCCGACAGGTCGAGGTCGCGCGCCAGGTTGGTGCCGATGCTCTCGCACACGGATGCACCGGAAAGGGCAATGACCAGGTTCGCTTCGAGCTGACCTATGCCGCGTTTGCGCCCGACCTTCCAGTAATCGCGCCCTGGCGTGAATGGAACATCAAAAGTCGCGAAGACGCTATCGCATACGCGGAAAAGCACAACGTTCCCGTCACCGCGACCCGCGACAAGATCTATTCGCGGGATCGCAACATCTGGCACATCTCGCACGAGGGAGGGATTCTTGAAGATCCCGCTTCCCCGCCGCCAGCTGATCTGTTCATGCTGACCGATGATCCTGCGAGTGCCCCGGCGAAGGGTGAGGACGTCACAATCGGTTTTCGGTCTGGCACTCCGGTTTCCGTCAATGGGTCGGCCATGGATTCCGTCGCATTATTGATGGAGCTCAATCGTATCGGCGGACGCCATGGAGTGGGACGGATCGATCTTGTTGAAGATCGACTGGTTGGAATGAAATCGCGCGGAGTTTACGAGACTCCTGGTGGAACGATCCTCTACGCCGCACACAGCGAGCTTGAGCAGCTCGTTCTAGACCGGCGTACGCTGGCGGCCAAGGACATGATTGCCCCCCACTACGCAGACCTCGTTTATGAAGGCCGCTGGTGGACGACGGAACGCGAAGCGTACGATTCCTTTGTTGATGTTACGCAGGAGCGCGTCACCGGCTCGGTAACCCTGCACCTTCAGCAAGGCGCGCTTTCGATTGTTGGTCGCACAAGCGATTACGCTTTGTACGACGAGCGGTTTGTCACATTTGGCGAAGATGACGTGTACGAGCAGAGCGACGCCGCCGGATTCATTCGGCTGTTTGCACTTCCGAGCCGCGTTCGCGCTCTGCGTGATCGTGAGTTGGCCGAGCGAACCGCCCGGACAGCAAAGATCGCCAAGTCCGCCTCCCTCTCCTCTGTCTGAGCAAGTGGCCGAATCGGGTAAGCACAAGCTCTGGGGCGGACGCTTTTCGGTTGCGCCGGCTGCGGCGTTGGAGGCGCTCAACCGGTCCATCGGAACAGATTTTCGCCTTTGGCCCTTCGACATCCGTCTTTCCAAAGCATGGGCTATCGCGCTCTGGAATGCGGGCGTGCTGACGCTCGAGGAAAGTCGCGAGATGGAGCGGGGTCTTTCGTCGGTTGCTGGGAAGCTCGAACAGGGTGAGCAGCCAATAGCGAGTGACGAGGATGTGCACACAATGATCGACCGGCTTCTTCATGGTGAAGTTGGAGATCTCGCGTCCAAACTTCACACTGGCCGCAGTCGGAATGACCAGGTGGCCACCGCTACTCGGCTCTGGATGATGAGTACCTGTGAGGCGGTCGATGCTTCGATTCGAGCGCTTCAGCAGACCATGGTCGCGCATGCTGAGAAGTTGCTGGACCTCCCGATGCCGGCCTACACTCACTTGCAGCGTGCGCAGCCGGTTTCGGCAGCACACTGGATGTTGTCGCATTTCTGGCCGCTCGAGCGGGACCGCGCGCGCTTTGCAGCTGCTGCAAAGTCCGCCAGCGTTTTGCCTTTGGGATCGGGCGCTGTCGCCGGCTGCGCATATCCAGTGTCGCGCGTGTTGCTTCAGGGAAGCCTGGGATTTAGCGCCCTGTCGCCCAATAGCATGGACGCGGTTTCAGATCGCGACTTTGTAGCTGAGATGCTGTTCTCTTTGGCGATGGTCGGTGCACACCTCTCCAGACTTGCCGAAGATTTGATTCTGTTCGGCACGAGTGAATTCCGGTTTGTGCGTTTTGGCGATGCATTTTCTACGGGATCGAGCATGATGCCGCAGAAACGAAATCCCGACGCACTGGAGCTTGCTCGTGCATCGGGTCCGCACACGCTGGGTCAGCTCACGGCCCTGCTCGCGACCATCAAGGGTTTGCCTACGGGATACAACAAGGATTTGCAGAACGACAAAAAGTCGCTCTTTGAATCCACGGACATGATGCTCCTTGTTCTTCCGGCGGTGACCGGTGCGCTTGACGAGATTCGCTTTGAAGCTGAAAACATGCGCGCGGCGATTTCCAGTTCAATGATGGCGACGGATCTCGCCGATTATCTGGTAACGAGGGGAGCAACTTTTCGTGAGGCGCACACTGCTATTGGTTCTCTCATACGCCAGAGCGAGGAACACGGAGTGGAGCTTGATGCCCTTCCCTTCTCTGCATTTACAGCGGCGCACAGTCTTTTTGAGGCGGACTCTCGCGAATGGCTGGATGCGGTAAAATCAATTGCGCGCCGCGAGGTACCTGGAGCAACAGGTCCGGTTGCGCTTCGCGCGCAGCTCAATGATGCTCGCGCGGCCTTGCAGCCGGCCCGTGACGTAAGTCGCGGAAACGAATTGAATCTTCGAACTGGATAGGTTCTGCTCTATATAAGGCTCTATATAAGAAAAGCCCCGCATAAGAAAAGCCCCGCAATTAGCGGGGCTTTTCTTTATTTCTTTCCTTCCGCCTAGAAAAGAATTCCAAAGACGATCGGTGCAAACCGTGTCGCTCCGTTTGCGGTGAAGATGTGGTGAATACGCGCTTCCGCAAATGTGTTGAACCCGGAGAGATCCAGGCCCATTCCCACACCTCCCGTCAATCCGAAGTCGGTCGAGGAGTTAGAACCTGCGGCCGAGGACTTCATGTTGAACACACCACCACCGCCCAGAATGTATGGGCGAATGATTTCTCCACCGGGAATGCTGACAATCGCGTTGACATTACCGCTCAAGACACGAATGCCGCTGACCGCAACGCCGTTCGTCGTGCTTCCATTGAATTTCGTGTAGGCTCCGTCGAACCTGAGAGACACAGGGATTTCATCACCGCCGCCGAAACCGAGGCTGATCATTGTATTGAAGCCGGTGCTGTGGGTGTCGCTCAATTTTCCCATCGGCACTGCAGCGCCCGCAGAGATGCCGAGCATGGCGATAGCCTGTGCGCCTGCGGGCGAAGGGACGACAGCGGCCGCGAGAACGACTGCAGCAGTGGCAAGGGATGCACGAATAAGTCTCATTGATTCCTCATAATGGTATTCTCGGAAAACTGCGCCGTAGGCGCTGGCGCAAGGTCGCGGGTTAACCACCCAATCGCTAGTGGCTCGCTCCGTATTGATAATATCCTAAAATATTAGGATATTTAAGGCATGCGAGGCTATACTGTTGTGACGTCAGCAGTTGCCCTAGGCGTGGACTATAAATGGCTTGATAATCTTCTGTCGCATCACGCCATCGCCGAGGTCCGTCAGACACGCCAGGGAGTGACCAGAACCGTTCCCTACTCCGCTCTACGGGTTATCGCCGTTGCCCTTGAGCTGATTGCAGGGATACATGCTCCGCTGCCACAGGCGTTGGCGTGGGCTGTCAGATTGGTGGGCGAAGAGAATCCCGCTCAAGAAGGTCACCTGCAAATTCATGTTGATCTCGACGCCGTGGATCTTTGGCTTTTTGATCGGCTGGCCTATGCTGTCGAAGTCGCGCCCATTCCGCGACGAGGTCGCCCTCCTCGAGAGCAATAAAAAAAACGGGGCGCCTTTTCAGGCGCCCCGCAGATTGTTACTGGTGAAGCTGGACTTAGCCGGCCTTCGAGACGTTTTCTGCCGCGGGGCCCTTCTGTCCCTCAACGATGTCGAACTCTACCGCTTCGCCCTCGGCCAACGACTTGAAGCCGTTGCCAGAGATCGCGCTGTAGTGAACGAAGCAATCCTTCTGCCCGTTGTCAGGGGTG
>JBKJPM010000277.1:0-6332 GCA_046595175.1 Gemmatimonadaceae bacterium | reverse complement strand
GTTGACCGACGCAGCCATCCGTGGCGCGAAGGACGACCTGCTTGGACTTAAGGAGAACATCATCATCGGTCACTTGATCCCGGCCGGTACAGGTATGTACCGTTACTCGGATGTCGAAATCGAAGGTGCTCCAGTTCCTCCGCCGATTCCGGAGCTTCCGCCGGAGCCAACCTTGGCCGAGATCGTTGCGGCGGGGGACAGCTTTGACGCGGAGACGCCGGCGCCGGCTGGAACAGTCGAAGAGTTGTAGGTTTCGCTGGAGTTTTGGGACAAAGAAACGGGAGGGCGAAAGCTCTCCCGTTTTGATTGAGCACCGAACTTCAGACAAATTCCGCATTTCGATTTCAGTTGTTCGGATCAGTAGCAATTCAATCTGGAGGCGCTGGTTTTTCTCATCCCCTCCTTGACAATAATCTCCTGAGACGGCAGCATCTGAACATCGTAAACACATTTGAACGTGACAATCCAAATCATTTGAGAGAGCATCAGTCGCACACAGCTTGCCTTGGCCGCAGAGGAACTGTTCGGCGACATGATAAAGGGAGTTGTGGATGTAAACCGCGGGATAATGGTAATCGGAGGGGAACTGCATTCGGACGAGGAAAGCCTGGAGCCCTTGACCGGGCTCTTGAATTATTCGACTTGACCATTGCGGATGACCGCTGGCGCGGGCACCGAAGGCATGAGATCCTTCGAACGCGCGAAGAGTTTTGTCGTCTTTTGTTTTGACGATGCCGTTTCTGGTGATTCCTCTCGTGGCCTGAGCGCTTACTTTCTGCACTTCGCTGTTCTCGATCGCCGAAGAACGACAATCATTTAGGAAGCCACCTTACCTGCGATCACCCTGAATCCCTCCCGGACTTCCATTCTCTGCGCCGCGAGCTCCGCGCGCATGTTCCGAACCTCGCTCGCTCCGGCCACTTCTGGTGTAAGCAGTCCCACATACATGGACCCTCTCCTCGTTCTGCGGCGTCCTCGACTTCGTTTATTTCCGGTCTTTCACTCGTCATGGGCATTCCATCGGGTTATGACTTCCTATGTCCACGATATGGGTCTGTAGCTGTTGTGTAAAGGAACTGGAATCGTCGGGCTGACATTGCGCGCATGTCACAAAAATGGCGTTCATTCTTGCGTCCTTTCCGCGATAGCGGAACAGCCATGGCTCCCCATTTCCATAGATGAAACTTTTACTTCGTTTCTCGCGGTCTTCAGCTCCTGCTGCTTGGCTGCGGCCAGGACGCAACGAACTCAAATGCCACCGTAAATCTGCGGTGGCATTCCATTAGACTGAACCCAGCGCTCGCCCAGCGGAACGGGTATTGCTCGCTTGCCTCGGCAATGAGGCTTTCCCTCCGTTTTGTACTTCCACTGGTGGCAGTACTTGCCATACTCGCATACGTAGTCACGCCGCTTGTGGACCAGTTGACCCTCAAATGGTTCATGCGCGACCTGGACCTTCGCGCGAATCTTATTGCCAACACGCTGGATGAATCCGTTTCATCCATGGCGGCTGCAAATGAGAATCGACGCATTCTCCAGCTTTTCGGGCGTGTCACCAATGACGAGCGCCTGTATGGTCTGGCGTACTGCGCGTCACCGGGCAATAGTCCGGTGGCGTCGGCAAAACTACCGCCGGAAATATCCTGTACACATCCGGACTCGCTCGATGCGCGTTCCGGGAGTTTGATTCAAACAGATCGGGGACCGCTGCTTCTGTCAGTTCGCCCGGTCAATGCGCTCGCAACTCCGTCGGCGCGCCTGATCCTCTTGCAGGACATGAGCTACGTCGCCCGCCGAAGCCGTGAGACGAAGCAGTATCTGTTCTATTTCTTTCTCGCACTCGGAATCGTCGTTTCAATCATCACGGTGCTCATTGCCCAATTGAGTTTTCGTGGCTGGATTCGCGGATTGCGCGCATTGCTTCGCGGTGAAGGACTTCCAGCGTCAAACCTTCCTTCCGACGATCAGCTTCGTCCGATCGCAGATGACGTTAGAATGCTGATACGCGATCTCGAAGCCGAACACAGGCTGCGAGACGAGGAGGAGCTTGCATGGTCGCCGGAAAGCCTGCGATTGCTGCTGGACCGGGACCTCCGGGGGCAGGACGTTATTATCGTTTCCAACCGGGAGCCCTATATCCATACCCGCTCAGGGAATGAGATACTCGTTCAGCGCCCTGCGAGCGGACTCGTGACGGCAGTGGAGCCGGTGATGCGTGCATGTTCCGGTACATGGATCGCGCACGGGAGTGGAACGGCGGACGCGGATGTGGTTGACAAAAAAGATCGCGTCGGTATCCCACAGGATAATCCCGCGTATCATCTTCGCCGCGTATGGCTCTCCCGCAAAGAAGAAATGGGCTATTACTACGGCTTTGCAAACGAGGGCCTCTGGCCCCTGTGCCACATTTCCCACGTTCGTCCAATCTTCAGAAGCGCGGACTGGGAGCAATACAAGAAGGTGAACCAGCGTTTTGCGGAAGCCGTAGTGCAGGAGGCGCGCTCCAGGGATCCCATTGTCCTGGTCCAGGATTATCATTTTGCGCTCCTGCCCAGAATGGTGCGCGAATTGTTGCCGAACGCGACGATTGTTTCCTTTTGGCACATTCCCTGGCCAAACCCCGAGGCATTCAGCATCTGTCCATGGCGCGCCGAAATCGTGGATGGAATGTTGGGAAGCAGCATCCTCGGATTTCATACACAGTTTCACTGCAACAATTTCATGGACACCGTCGACCGATTGGTGGAAGCACGAGTCGATCGCGAGACATTTACTGTGTCATACCGCCAGGAAAAAACTGCGGTCAAGCGTTATCCCATTTCCATCGAGTGGCCTCCCAATCCGTCGCTACTTGCCAAACCGGTCCAGGAGTGCGCGGCCGCTGTCCGAAATCGGCACGGCCTGCCGGCAGATCATGCAATCGGCGTCGGTGTCGACAGGCTGGACTACACCAAGGGAATCGAAGAAAGGTTCCGCGCCGTCGAAAGGTTGCTGGAGCAATATCCGGAATGGGTTGGAAAGGTCACATTCATCCAGATTGCCGCCCCTACCCGCGCAATTATTGAACAGTATCAGGACTACGAGATGCGAGTGCGGGCACTTGCTGCCAGGATAAACGCGCGCTTCTCCTCGAGTGACTATCCTCCGATAATCCTTGTGGTTCAACACCATGAACCGCACGAAGTTTACGAGTATTTCAGGGCCTCTGAGTTTTGTTTTGTCAGCAGCCTCCACGACGGAATGAACCTCGTCGCAAAAGAATACGTCGCTTCAAGGGACGACGAGCGCGGTACGCTCATTCTCAGCCAGTTCACCGGCGCTGCCCGCGAGCTCCCTGAGGCGTTGATAATAAACCCGTACGACACTGACCAGTGCGCGCTTGCGCTCAACACGGCTCTCACCATGCCCATCAAGACGCAGCGTGCCAGAATGCGCCTGATGCGAGCGCTCGTACGCGACTTCAACGTGTATCGCTGGGCAGGTCGAATGCTTATCGATGCGGCAAGCATGCGCCGTATCGGCCGCCTTTTCGGCGACAAGGCCAGCATGGGGACTGTCAATCACAACATTAAACCATCAAGGGAGAGTCGCGAATCACGCTGATTCCTGAGCGCCGCCGCCACCCTCGCGTCAATATTCCCCCGCCGGAGCCCGATCTTGCGTGGTGCTACTTTTTCGATATCGATGGAACCCTCGCCGAGATCGCATCAGATCCCCATGGCGCCCGCGTCGAACGCAACATTCGTCACCTCATCGATAAGCTTTACCACGAGACGAACGGAGCGGTCGCTCTCATCACGGGTAGAAGTCTCAAGGACGCGGACAGATTGATGGGAAGTCCGACGCTGCCTATTGCCGGGCAGCACGGGCTCGAGCGACGAAACGCTTCCCGCGAGGTCTTCACGCATGAGTTCGATTCGCGTGCGTTTGGCGAAGCCTGCGAAGAAATCAGGATAAAGTCCGGTGCCGTACCCGGAGTTGTGGCAGAGTTGAAAGGACTTTCGATTGCGCTGCACTACCGTGGCGCGCCGGAGCAGGAACAGTTCGCCCATGATCTTATGTCCATGGCACGACAACGTCTCGGCTCCGGATTCATGACACTCAATGGAAAAATGATCATCGAGCTCAAACCGGCCGGGAAGGACAAGGGAGTCGCAATTCGTGAATTCCTGGATGAGGCTCCCTTCAAGGGTCGCGTTCCCGTTTTCGCTGGTGACGACATCACCGACGAATTCGGCTTCGATGTCGTCAATGAAATGAACGGGCACTCGGTAAAGGTCGGCGGTGGACCCACGGGCGCGCATTGGCGGCTGCGCACAGTGACGGAAGTGCGCGAATGGCTCGAGAGAGCACTCCTACATAGAGAAAGCTGATTGTCGCTCGACATGGCATTGATCGGCAACGGAACTGTCGGCGCACTGATTGGACCGACGGGCGATATCGTTTGGGGCTGTTTCCCGCGCTTCGACGGCGACCCGGTATTTTGTTCCCTTCTCCGCAATGAGACCGGTACCGACACCCAAGGTGTCTTTGCGATAGACATTGTTGGAATGCAGAGGGTGGAGCAGGAATATCTCCTGAATTCTCCTGCGCTCGTTACGCGCCTGTTCGACGGAAACGGCGGCGCAATCGAGATTACGGATTTCGCACCGCGATTTCGGCAGTTCGGCCGCGTGTTTTGTCCAATGATGATCGTTCGGCAGGTGAAGCCGCTCTCGGGAAGTCCCAGGATTCGAGTCAGGTTACGACCTATGTCGCACTATGGCAGGGAACAAATGCGCGCGACTTCCGGAAGCAATCACATCCGCTACGATGCAGGCGGCATGTCGCTGCGACTCACGACCGACGCTGCAACCTCGGCAGTCCTCGAAGAGAACACATTCTTCCTGCACGACACCCATACGTTCGTTTTCGGCACTGACGAGACCATCCATTCCTCGGTCCAGGAGATGGGTACTCATTTCCTTCGGGAGACGCTGGGATACTGGCGCGACTGGGTGCGGACGCTTGCGATTCCATTCGAATGGCAGGACGAAGTGATCCGCGCCGCGATCACATTGAAGCTGAACGTTTTTGAGGATACAGGCGCGATCATCGCTGCGATGACCACATCCATTCCTGAGGCGCCGCGCAGCGGCCGCAACTGGGACTATCGGTTCTGCTGGCTTCGGGACGCGTATTTCGTTGTGGATGCGCTAAACCGTCTCGGTGCGACGCGAAGCATGGAACGGTACCTGGATTTCATCCTCAATATCGCGGGGACTGCGGTGGATGGTGTGATTAAGCCCCTGTATTCAGTGACAGGTGGAAGAGTTCCAGAGGAAGTGATCGCCGAAAGTCTTCCGGGATATCTCGGGATGGGACCGGTGAGAATTGGAAACCAGGCTCGGGACCAGATTCAGCACGATGTATATGGTGCAGTAATCCTGGCCGCACCACACGCATTCTTTGACAGGCGACTTATTCGGCGGGGCGACGTTGGGCTATACACCCAGCTTGAGGCAATCGGAGAACACGCTGCCGCAAACTACGACAAGCCGGATTCCGGCCTCTGGGAGCTGCGCGGAAAGACGCGAGTTCACACCTTCTCCAGCGTGATGTGCTGGGCCGGATGCGACCGGCTTGCGCGAATAGCGACTCATCTTTGCCTCGGAGACCGTGCTCGGAAGTGGCGCGCCATCGCAGATGGCATTCATCAGGAAATTTCCAGGCGCAGCTACAACGCATCGCTCAGGAGCTTTGTATCATCCCTGGACGGTGACGCTCTCGATGCAAGCATGCTTCGTCTTGTAGACATTGGATTTGTTTCGGCCGATGATCCCCGATTCGTTGGCACTGTGGCCGCAATCGAAAAAAATCTCCGTCGCGGCGATTTCGTTTTCCGCTATTCGGAGGCGGACGATTTCGGGGAACCGGAGAATGCATTTCTCGTTTGCACTTTCTGGTACATCAAGGCGCTCGCAAGGATGGGCCGGCGAGATGAAGCGCGGGAGCTGTTTCAGTCAGTACTTTTGCGGCGGAACAGGCATGGCCTGCTCGCCGAGGACATCGATCAGCGCAACGGAGAACAGTGGGGCAACTTTCCCCAGACCTATAGCATGGTTGGTATCATCGATGTTGCGAGCAGGCTGTCGATTCCCTGGGACGAGGTTTACTAAAGGCCAAACGGGAGAGCGAGTGCTCTCCCGTTCTTGTTTGCCGGCGCTGCTTCGCTATTGGTGACAGACTTTCAGAAGGTCCTGTCCATTCGCACGACATGCTTCGCATCAAGGGCCCGCGCGCGGTTCAGGAGTATCTGCTCAACGAAGTGCAGGAGGTTTACCGTCTGCAGG
>JBKJPM010000188.1:0-3047 GCA_046595175.1 Gemmatimonadaceae bacterium | reverse complement strand
GTGCGCCGCCTTCGCCCAGAAGCTCCTTCAATTTCGCGCGAAGTACCGCGTGAATCGCGCTGGCGTCAGCCGGCGTCGCGTTGCGTCCGGTTCCAATTGCCCAGACCGGCTCGTACGCGAGAAGAAGTTTTGAATTAACATTGCGCGCAAGCTTGCTGATTCCGATCTCGAGCTGCTGCAGGACTGTCGATTCCGCCGCACCGGCCTCGCGCTGCGCAAGCGTCTCACCCACACAAAGCATGGGCGTTATTCCCGCTCTCTCAGCCGCGGCTACCTTTTCGGAACATTGTTGGTCGGTCTCACCGAAAACATGACGGCGCTCGGAGTGGCCGACGAGCGCGACCCGCGCGCCGGCATCGCGAGCCATCGCTGCAGAAGTTTCGCCGGTAAAGGCTCCGTTGTCAGCCATGTGAATGTTTTGTGCGCCGACCAGTATGTCCGACCGCGATCCAACGGCCTCTGCGACCGCTGAAATGGCTACGGCAGAAGGAAAGAAAATGATTGTCCGCTCATTGTTGCGCGGGTAGCGAGCGAGGAAATCGCGCATGAATTCGCTCGCGGCCGAAGGGCCGTGGTGCATCTTCCAGTTGGCTGCAAGGACCGGCTTTTTCATCGTTTATCTGTTGTCGAGCGCTTCAACGCCCGGGAGAACTTTACCTTCCAGAAATTCAAGCGATGCGCCACCGCCAGTCGACACGTGGCTCATCTTGTCACTCAGTCCGGCTTCTGCAATAGCTGCTGCAGAATCGCCGCCGCCTACAATGGTTGTCGCTCCCGACGCAGTTGCCTTTGCCATTGCCTCGGCGATGGCGCGAGTGCCCTTGTCAAACGGAGGCTTTTCGAAAACGCCCATGGGTCCGTTCCACAGAACTGTGCGCGCAGAGGCGATTGCCCTTGAATACGAGCTGGCTGTATCGGAGCCGATGTCGAACATTGCTTCGGCAGCGGGAATTTTGTCGCGCTTGACGACGTGTGCGTTTGTTGGGTCGTCCATCGAAGGCGCGACCATGCAGTCATGGGGGAGGATGATTCGTGTTCCCGCATGATCCAGGATGTTCTTCGCCATCTCGACGCGGTCTTCCTCCACAAGCGACTTCCCAGTTTCCAGACCCATCGCCCTGTAGAAAGTGCACGCCATCGCTCCGCCAATGAGCATTGCGTCCACCTTGGGCAGCAATGCTTCTATTACGTCGATCTTGCCGGAGATCTTTGCGCCGCCCAAGACTGCGACGAATGGCTTGACCGGCGTTAAGAGTGCACGGCTCAGGTAATCCAGCTCCTTTTCCATCAGCAGTCCCGCGACCGCGGGCTGGAGGGTCGCCGTCACGCCAGCCGTGGACGAGTGGGCGCGATGTGCCGCGCCGAACGCGTCGTTTACGTAGAAGTCGCCGAGCTGCGCTAACGACTGCGAGAGAGCAGCTTCGTTTTTTTCCTCGCCTGGGTGGAAGCGCGTGTTCTCGAGCAGGAGAACTTCGCCCTCCTTGAGGGCCTTCGTAGCTGCGACCGCTTCATCTCCGATGGTCTTGTCAACGAAAATGACCTTGCTGCCAAGAAGCTTTTCGAGACGGGCAGCAATTGGACGCAAAGAGTATTTCGGATTGGGTTTTCCCTTGGGACGACCCAGGTGGGACAGGACAACAGGGCGCGCTTGCTTCTCAAGCAGCAGCTTGATTGTAGGAACTGCAGCGCGAATACGCAGGTCGTCGGTGATCGCACCGCTGTCATCCAGCGGGACGTTGAAGTCGGCGCGCACAAGCGCGCGTTTTCCTCGGACTTCGCCGTCCGTGAGATCGCGAACCGTCCTCTTATTCACTGTGCTAGGTGAGTCGAGCGCCGACCATTCTAAGCAGGTCTACGCAGCGTGACGCATAGCCCCACTCGTTGTCGTACCAGCCGCAAACCTTGACTAGCGTTCCGTCAACGACGTTCGTGGTCTTGGAGTCAAGGATGCAGGAGTGCGGATTTCCGATATAGTCGGATGACACCAGTTCCTCTTCTGTGTACTGCAAAATCCCAAGTAGTGCGCCTTCGGCGGCCGCACGAAAAGCTGCATTTACCTCCGCAATCGTGGTCGACTTCTCAACCTCGACTGTGAGGTCGGTGAAGGAGACATCAGGCGTTGGAACGCGAATGGAAATTCCGTCGATCTTTCCCTTCAGTTCTGGAATAACCAGCGACGTCGCCTTGGCCGCTCCCGTCGTTGTCGGGATCATGGACAATGCTGCAGCGCGGGCGCGGCGAAGGTCCTTGTGCGGCAAGTCCAGGATGGACTGGTCGTTCGTGTAGCTGTGGACGGTCGTCATTGCACCATGACGAAATCCAAAACTGTCACGGATAACCTTGACCATTGGAACCAGACAGTTGGTCGTGCACGACGCATTGGAGATAATCGTGTGCTTCGATGCATCGTACTTGTCGCTGTTAACGCCGAGCACGAGCGTGATATCTTCACCCTTTGCGGGGGCCGAGATGATCACCTTCTTCGCTCCTCCTTCGATGTGCTTGCGAGCCGTCGAAGCGTCGGTGAACCGGCCTGTGGATTCGAGCACAATGTCCACGCCAAGTTCTTTCCATGGCAGTGCTGCGGGATCTTTTTCCGAAAGAATCCTGATCTCGTCGCCGTCCACGATAATCGAGCCATTGCCCGCTTCAACGTCACCGTCGTAGGTGCCGTGAACGGAATCGTACTTGAAAAGGTGGGCAAGAGTCCTGGTATCAGTGAGGTCGTTCACCGCAACAAAATCCAGGTCTGCGACTCCCTGCTCCTTTGCGGCGCGGAGAACCTGGCGACCGATTCTCCCGAATCCATTTATCCCAACACGTGTGGCCATTCTTTCAACTCCTATAGTTGTTACAACCGGTCACCCGCCGCGCGGGCCCGGCCGAACGTTACATAGCTGATCGTGCGAGCACCTGCACCGTAAAGCGATGCGGCGCAGGCGTTGAGCGTCGCCGAAGTCGTCATTACATCATCGATAATAACTAGATGGGCTCCGCGAATCTGCTGCCGCTTTTCGAGTACCACCTCGAAAGCGCCGGCAACGTTG
>JBKJPM010000102.1:0-8415 GCA_046595175.1 Gemmatimonadaceae bacterium | reverse complement strand
TGCCTCCTAGAAGAGCGAACGCGCGATTAGATAAGCTACCAACACGCCGACGAGACTCAATAGCGAAACATCGAGCGCAATCGGCCCGATAGCGAACTTGAGAATCACAAGATCCACGGGAAGCGGACCCAATGAAGGTGTTACACCGGTCGTAAAAAATTCCTTCGCTGCGCCCGGCGGCAGTAGTTTGCGCGCGACCTGGGTCATCGCGCCACCCGCAATGAACCCACTTGCGAGGACTAAACCGTGAAATAGCGGCGTGTGCCGCGATGCTCCGCGTGGAGGCATCAGGAGTGTCTTTCCATAACGTATGTAATAGAGTCCATGAGCGACCGGCGCGCTACCGTTTCAGGCAAAGGTAATAGCGCCTTTCTGGCTCGCTCAGCGAAATACTCACCCTTGGCCCTGGCATAGTCCAGCCCGCCATTTTCAGCCACAATCGAGACTACATCCGAGACCATGCTATCGGCCGGCTCGCTGTTCGCAAAAAGCGCATCGACATGCTTCCTTTGATTCGAGGGCATCGTGCGCAACGCCGCGATCAGGGGGAGGGTCACCTTGTGCTCGCGCAGGTCGAGACCGGTCGGCTTTCCGGTTGTTTCCTGTGCTTCCGTATAGTCAATAAGGTCGTCCGCTATCTGAAAGGCCATGCCCAGTGCTTCCCCAAACTCCAGCAGGTTTGCCCGGTACTCCCTGGGACCACATAGAGCACCGATTTCTGCTGCGGCCGCCATGAGCGAAGCAGTTTTCGCCTTGATGAGGGTGTAGTAATCATCCTCGGAAAAGCTCAGCGAATCACTTACGGAAAGCTGCCGCATCTCGCCGAGCGTCATTTGAGTTGACGCGCGCGTAAGAGCTCGCAGCACATCTATGTCTCCGATGGCAACCAGCTCCGAAAGCGTCGTTGAGTACAGAAAATCACCCATTATCACCGAGATCTGGTGGCTGAACAGCGCATTCAGGGTCGGCATTCCGCGGCGCAGTACGCTGTGATCAATAGCGTCATCGTGCACCAGCGTGGCGAGATGGATCAACTCCACGGTCGCCGCCAGCGTCGTCGCGCGATCTTCGGAGCGTCCACCCGTCTCGCTTGCGAGGAGCACTATCGTCGGTCGGAAAAGCTTTCCGCGCATTCCCATTAGATGGGCCGTGATCTGGTCAAGGAGCGGGAGATCCTGAGATAGAATCCGCGCCATCTCGCCTGACACACGGTCAAGCTGATCCCGAACCGGAGCCTGGATTTCCGTGAGGGACCGCGGTGCTGCTTCGAGTGCGGTCATCGTCAACGGGCCAGCTCAGTCACGGCGCTCAGTCGCTCAAGCACGTCGCGAAACCCTATGTCATCAGCGAGGACCTTTTGGTAGTACGAAGCAGCCTCGGAATAGCGCTGCAGGTTTTCGCAGGCCAGGCCCAGGAGATAATTGATCCCGATGGTGGCGTGCTCCCCTGCAACATCTGAGGCCGTCTCCGGATCCTTGAGCCCGCGCAATAGTACACTGTGCGCCACGGCATACTGCTGCTTGTCAATGAAGCTCTGTCCGATCGCCTCGTACGCGCGCACCCGCTGGCTGTGCCCACGCACTGCCTTCTGGAATTCCGCGATGGCTTCATCTATGAGTCCCATCTCTCTATACGCAACGCCAAGATCGTAATGACTGTCGAAATCTTCCGCTTCGATGTTGGCAGCGACTCCCTGCTTGAACTTCGCGAGCATGTCGGAGAAGTCTGCCTGCTCCTCACCGACTCGCTTGTCGTCCTGAGCGACCATGCGTGACGATTTGGTGTCCTCATCTTCGCGCAGCCATTCGCCGAGATCCACGAATTCCGACTCCTCTCCAGCTTCGGCGTTTGGTGAAAGTTCCAAATCCGGTTCGTCATCCAGTAGAAATGGGAGATCCACCGTCGGAGGGTCAGCAACAAGTGGCGTCATAACCAGCTCGGGTGGCGGCGGCTCCTTCTCCACAGGTTTTTCCTTGACCTGTTCAAACACGACACCGGGCTCGGCGGGACGCGCCGACTGTATCCCTGCGACAGCTGACTCGCCGGTGCGAGCAGGGGCCGGCGGCTCTTCCTCATCGGCGAGTGACGTGGGCTCGAGTCCGGGGACAGGCCTCGCGGGCATCGGCGGCGCAATCGGCCGTGACGGGAGATCATCATCTCCAAAGCTGACATCGAGAAACACCAGCCCGTCGGGTTTCTGCTTGCGCGGAGTTTGTGCCGCGCGCGGTGTGACGTTGGGGTCAAGAGCCCTCATTCGCTCGAGCGTCGCCGCTGCTTCGTTTCGTCGTCCCTCCGACTCCAGCGTTTCATACAGTCGCTGAAGCTGCTCCAGCGCTTCCGGTTTTCTGTTGGCCCGGGAAAGCTGTTCTGCCAGCATCAGCCGGATGTCATCCTGTCCGGGACAGAGATCCGCAAACTCCTCCAGAGCGCGGAACGCTTCATTCATGTTGCCAACCCGCTGCATCCGGTCGGCATACTCAAGAAAATTTTTCTTTGCGTCGCTGTTGAAACCTTTCGCCGCGCTGATCTTTCCAAGCTTGTAGTAAACCGCATTCCGGTTCGGAGCGTGCCGGATGATCTTGTTGCAGAGCGCGATCGCGTTGTTCTGGAAACCGCCTTCGGCGTACATGTCCACAGCACGCTCGTATTGGTTTACCGCTTCCTCGACATTCCCAACGCGGAGATGGAGATCGCCAACCCGGTTATACAGGGATGCGTCCCGCTCCTCCTCGGTTCCCTTAGTGGAGACGATGAGCTGCAAATAGGTGTCGAGCGCCTTCTGGTACTGCTTCTTCTGCTCGAACTCAGTTGCTTTTTTTCGGAGCTTAGCGGTCGCCGCAGACATGATGGCTCAAGCTACCGGAGGCGCAGAGGGGTGACAAGCTTTTCCTCTGCTCCATGAGGCGGTGCAGCGCCTGTCTCCGTACCAGTATGCAAGCTCGCGGTAGTCGTCCGCTTCGAACAGTGCCACGTCAGCGGAGAAGCCGGGTGCAATCTGCCCCGTCTCATCTGCTATGCCAAGCGCTGCGGCGCCGTTGACGGTCGCGGCGATGAATGCCTCATTAGCATTCATGCGAAGCTGACTGATTCCGAGCGTCATGATGAGCGGGAAATTGAATGTTGGCGAGGTTCCAGGATTGAAATCGGTGGCGAGAGCAACTGCGGCGCCCGCGTCAATAAGCGCTCTTGCAGGAGCCTGTTTGGGCCGGCCAAGAAAGAGCATCGTTCCCGGGAGAAGCGTCGCAACCGTCCCGGCCTGTACAATCGCGCGAATTCCTTCCTCGGAAATCGCCGCGAGATGATCCGCCGAGGTGGCGCGCAGCTCCGCCGCCAGCTCCGCGCCTCCCGATCCGTCCAGCTCGTCGGCATGCAGCTTCAGCTGCAGTCCGGCCGCAGCGGCAGCGCGAAGAATTTTCCGGGTTTCTTCAACCGTGAATACGCCGGGCTCACAAAACACATCCGCGAACTTTGCAAGCTTCTCCCTGGCTACCAGAGGCAGCAGGTCGTTGATCAGCAGGTCAACGTACTCAGACCGGCCGTTCATTCGTTCGCGAAACTCAATCGGGATTTCATGCGCGCCCAGCCAGGTTGGGACAATTCTCATTGGGACGTGCTCTTGCAGTCGCGCGATTACACGCAGGATTCGAAGCTCGTCTTCAACCGACAGTCCGTATCCGGACTTCACTTCAACCGTCGTTGTCCCGTACGAAGCAAGCCGCTCGAGGCGCGGTTGCGCAGCTGCATAAAGCTCTTCATCCGAGCATGCTCTCAGGTGACGCACCGATGAGTGGATCCCTCCGCCGCGCTTTGCAATCTCCTGGTAATCAACCCCAGAGGCACGCAGCTCCTGTTCTTCGTATCGGGGCCGCGCGAAGATTGCGTGGGTGTGCGAGTCCACCAGGCCTGGCGTCAGCACACGATTGCGGCAATCCACGATTGACGCGTCCGGATATTTCTTTTCGAGATCCTTGCGCTTACCCAAGGACACGATCGTCTCCCCCTGAACGGCAACCGCAGTGTCCGTCAGCACCTCGAGCTTTGACATCTCCCTTCCTGCCCGCGCGCGTGGCGCACCTGCGCAGGTCACGACCTGGCTCGCGGCGACGAACAGAGTTGCCTTTTCGCTCCCCTGGTTCACGCCAGCACGTCCTGAATACGCGAAATTCGCATTGGAGCTTCCGCCTCACCGCGGCACGCGTAGTAGCATGCGTTGCAGTTCACAGGTTTGTACCGCTTATAGTCCTGCCACTGAAAATCCTCGGGAAAATCAGGGCATCGCTTCACTCCGCCGGTTGGAGTGACGTGAATAGTGCGAATTCCCGAGCGGCATGGCGCAGTCGTCTCCCCACGCACGTATTTCGGCAGATGGCGAAGGTAGTAGTCGGAATTTGTTATCAGCCCGCGCCGCCGCTTCTTGATGTCCAGCAGCTGCGCAACGACCTCGTCCAGCTGTGCATAGTGCTCAGGACCAATGACATCCGAGTCGTTGCCGTTCTTGTTGGCGGTATACGAGCTGAAGTTTACTCCGCACCCAAGCTCGCGGGCCTTGTCTACAATCGAGACAACGTGGTCGAGGTTGGAGCGCTTGATGACTGTGTTAAACCGGATTGCGTCGATCCCTGCTTCCTTCATCGCGCTTACAGTCCGGAAAATCCTGGCGGAGAGCCCGGGGAGTCCGCGGGCGTCATCGTGCCGCTGGTCCAGATAGTCCAGGGAGAAGTTGAACTGGTGAATGCCAGCATCCCATAAACTCTGCGCGCGATCCACAGTCATCATTCCACCATGGCTCAGGAGCGTCATGTACTTCACCTTGACGGCGCCGCTCACGGCGCTGACGATCTCTTCGAGATCGCTGCGCAGCGTCGGCTCACCGCCGGTGAAAGTGATCATCATCGGGTTGAAGAATCGCGCCGCATCCGCGAAGCTGCTGACTTCGGTCGCCTTCGCAGATTTGTCAGTCTTCCAGTAGTCGCAGAATCCGCAGCGCGCGTTACAGCGAAGAGTGACCTCGAAATGCACCAGAATGGGCCGGCGTGCGGCAGCCAGGTAACTGTATTTTGCGAGGAAGACAGGAACGTGCCAGGGACGAAACCTGCTGGACAGCATTCAGCGATTCATGGGAAGCTGGATTCTCTGGGCCCGCGCTGTCTCGAGAGCCGTCTCATAGCCGGCATCCGCATGCCGAGCGACACCAATTCCGGGATCGTTCGTCAGCACACGCTCGAGACGCAGCCGCATCTCCGGCGTGCCATCCGCAACTATCACCTGTCCCGCATGCAGCGAATTACCAATCCCGACTCCGCCGCCGTGATGGAAAGAAACCCAGGAGGCACCGCTCGCAACGTTTAACATCGCATTGAGAATCGCCCAGTCAGCGATTGCATCGCTGCCATCCTTCATTCCTTCGGTCTCACGGAATGGAGAGGCAACGCTCCCCGTGTCGAGATGGTCCCGTCCGATGACAATGGGAGCAGATATCTCACCACTCGCTACCAAATCGTTCAGCGCCACACCGAATTTTGCCCGCGCTCCCTGTCCCAGCCAGCAGATGCGCGCCGGCAATCCCTGAAAATGAATTTTCTCGCCGGCAAGCTTGATCCAGCGGTGCAGATGCTCGTCCTCCGGAAAGAGATCGAGCACGAGTTTGTCCGTGCGCTCGATGTCCTTCGGATCTCCGGACAGCGCAACCCACCTGAACGGGCCTTTCCCTTCGCAGAACAAAGGCCTCACGTACTCCGGCACAAATCCGGGGATGTCGAATGCGTTCGTCACGCCCGCGTCGAAGGCAACCGTTCGCACATTATTACCGTAATCGAACGCAACCGCACCGCGGCGCTGCAGCTCGAGCATCGCCTGCACATGCTTTACGAGCGACTCCGTCGCGAGCCTGGTGTATTCCCGTGGGTCCGACGATCGAAGGGTCACTGCCTCCTTCAACGGCATTCCGGCCGGGATATACCCGTTCAGCATATCGTGCGCGCTGGTTTGGTCGGTCAGCACATCGGGAACGACATTCCGGTTGACAAACATTGGAATCAGGTCTGCGGCGTTTCCAATCAAGGCAATCGAGAGCCCAGTGCCACTGCCCATAGCTTCCCTCGCCCAGTTCACAGCTTCTTCGAAGCTGTGTGTCTTTCGGTCGCAATACCCGCTCTCGATCCGCTTATCTGCGCGGCTCTCGTCAACTTCAACGGCAATCATGACGGCTTCGTTCATCGTTGCAGCCAGTGGCTGCGCGCCGCCCATTCCTCCAAGACCTGCCGTGAGGACAAGCTTGCCCCTCAGCGACCCGCCGAAGTGTTTACGAGCCACTGCGCCGAATGTCTCGTAGGTGCCCTGCACGATTCCCTGCGAGCCTATGTATATCCATGAGCCCGCAGTCATTTGGCCATACATAATGAGCCCCATCCGCTCAAGCTCGCGAAATTTTTCCCACGTAGCCCACCGGCCAACAAGGTTGCTGTTCGCTATGAGAACGCGCGGAGCTCCCGGATGCGTGCGAAATATCGCAACGGGTTTCCCGCTCTGAACGAGCAGTGTCTCGTCGTTCTCCAGCGTCGTAAGTGATCTCACAATCGCGTCAAACGCCTCCCAGCTGCGCGCCGCTTTTCCGGTTCCACCGTATACAACCAGATCCTGCGGGCGCTCAGCAACATCAGGATCGAGATTGTTCATGATCATCCTGAGCGCGGCTTCCTGTTGCCATCCCTTGCAGGAGATCTTGCTCCCCCGCGGCGCGCGAACTTCACGTGGAACCGATGTGCTCACGCGAAATCACCCTGTGCAATTGCCCTCGACAGGATTCCAATGTCCCCGCTCAATACGCGGTCTTGATCCAGGTGCGTGACAAGCTTTCGCACATGCACGTGCGCAGGAACAAGCTTTTTGCCGGGCTTGAGCGGGGCGCGGAAATCGAGACCCTGCGCGGAGCACATCAGCTCGATCGCAAGAATGTTTTGCACGTTGCGAATGATGCGGCGTAGCTTCCACGCAGCGCCCATCGCCATCGGTACTACATCTTCCTTGTTCCCATCGGTGGGAATCGTATCCACGCTGGCAGGGTGTGAGAGTACCTTGCACTCACTGGCAAGCGAGGCCGCGGTTACCTGCGCCATCATGAAGCCGGAGTTGACTCCCGCATCCGAAGTGAGAAATGGTGGAAGTCCCTGGTTGAGATCGGGATGAACGAGCCTGTCTATGCGGCGTTCCGCTATAGTTGCGAGGTTGGTCATTGCAATCGCAAGGAAATCCAGCGCCATTGCGACGGCCTGCCCGTGGAAATTTCCGCCGCTGACGGTCTCCCCATTCTCGAAAACGAGCGGATTGTCAGTCGCCGCATTGATCTCTCGCCCGATTATCTGCTCTGCCCACTCGAGTGCATCGAGCACGGGACCGTGCACCTGCGGCATACAGCGTAGCGCATAAGGATCCTGAACCCGTGGATCGCCGTCGCGGTGTGATTCCCTGATTTCACTTCCGTCGAGCAGGTCGCGAAGCAGCTCGGCTGATTTTGCCTGCCCAACCTGGCCGCGGGCTGCCTGAAGTCTTTCGTCAAAAGCGACCGGTGTGCCGAGCAGCGCCTCAAGTGACATCGCCCCTGCCACATGCGCCGTATACCATAGAATACGCGCGTCGTGCGCGGCCAGCGCGGCCACGGCCGTGTGAGCCTGCGTTCCGTTGATGAGCGTAATTCCTTCCTTGGGCTCCAGGGACGCCGGCGTGATGCCCGCCGCTTTCATGAGCTCCGCTGCCGGACCGGAATTCCCATTTTGGAAAAGCGTTCCTTCCCCGATAATCGCGAGTCCAAGGTGTGCCAGTGGTGCGAGGTCACCGCTCGCGCCAACGCTTCCCTGTTCTGGCACAGGTGGATAAAGTCCCGCGTTCAGCATGGCGAGCAGCACGTCAATCAGCTCGGAGCGGGCGCCCGAGAAACCCTTCGCCAGCACGTTCGCCCTGAGCAGCATCATCGCGCGGACTTCCGCTTCAGGCATCAGATCACCTACGCCGGATGCGTGGCTGCGAATCAGGTTTACCTGCAGGTCCGCCAGCTTGTCTCTCGGAATCGCGATCTCGGAAAGTTTTCCAAAACCCGTTGTAACGCCGTATACGGTCTCGCCACGCTCTACAATTCCGCGAACAATTTTGTTGGTGCGAGCCATTCGCTCGCGCGCCGCCGGCAAGAGTTCGGTATGTGTCCGGTCGCGAGCTACCCGGGTAACCTGCGCAAGAGTCAGTGTGTTGCCGTCAATAACAACCACTTCCGGGGTTTTTTTGCTCACTCAGCGTTGACCAGAGTTCTGGTGTCAGCGTCGAAGCGCCAGTGATTTTTCGTCGAGAGATGCACACCGCCAATCCATCGGTCAATTCCATTGAGAGTTATGTGATCGGCCTTTCCGGCAGCAACCTTTCTACCCA
>JBKJPM010000306.1:0-13653 GCA_046595175.1 Gemmatimonadaceae bacterium | reverse complement strand
AGACTGACGTTGTTCTGGTTGTGGGCGCGAACGACGTTGTTAATCCGGCGGCGCGGAGTGATACGTCGAGTCCGATTTATGGGATGCCGATTCTTGATGTTGACAAGGCCAGGAATGTCATCGTGTTAAATCGGACTCGACGTATCACTCCGCGCCGCCGGATTAACAACGTCGTTCGCGCCCACAACCAGAACAACGTCAGTCTGCTCGAACTGCGGATTGATCTCATCCATCTCCGCGAGTTGATCGTACGGAACCTCCGCCTCAGCGAGCAGCACGTTCATGTGCCCGGGTATTCGTCCCGCAACTGGGTGAATTGCGTACTTCACCTCCACTCCGCGCTTCTCAAGTTCGGTCGCCAGTTCGCGTGACGCATGCTGCGCCTCGGCTACCGCGAGTCCGTATCCCGGGACAATCACAACCTTGTTCGCGTAAGCCATCGCAACTGCCGCATCGTCCGCAGTTGTCTCACGAACTGTAAGCCCTGACGCGTTTGTCGCAGCGGCCGAGGCCACCGGTGTACCAAACCCGGCGAACAATACGTTGGAAATATTCCGGTTCATCGCCTTGCTCATAAGCAGCGTGAGTAGCGTTCCCGAGGATCCAACCAGGATTCCCGCTACAACCAGCAGCTGATTGCCAAGGGCGAGTCCGGTCAGCGCAGCTGCAAGCCCCGTGAGCGAATTGAGAATGGAAATGATCACTGGCATGTCGCCGCCACCAATTGGCAGTACGAACATCACTCCCAACAGCAGTGCGAGCCCGGTAAGAATCCATACATGACTTACATCGCCCTGGCCAACTACCACCATTGCGCCGAGTCCGAGAATTCCGAGTGCGATGATACCGTTCACGAACTTCTGACCAGGGAAGAGCATTGGCTTCCCGCTCAACAGCTCCTGAAGCTTTCCAAACGCGACTATGCTACCTGTCAGCGAGAGCGCACCAATCGCGGCGCCGAGCACTGCCGCGGTCTTGGCTCCATACCCTGCACCAGGCGCACGCGAAAATTCCACCACGGAAACGATCGCCGCAGTCGCGCCACCCATTCCATTGAAAAGCGCAACCATCTGAGGCATGGAGGTCATTGCAACGGTGCGACCGAAGTAGATGCCGATCCCGGCGCCCACAATGGTTCCACCAATAATTGTCCACCAGTTCACGATCCCGCGATCCAACAGCGTGGCGCTCAGCGCGATGGCCATTCCGAGTGCTGCCGTCCGGTTACCTGAACGCGCGGTTGCCGGTGAGCTGAGTCGCTTCAAGCCAAAGATGAAGAGCAAAGCGGCCACGACGTAGCTGGCCTGCATCGCAAAAAGACGATAGTCCTCAATCACGACTTCGTCTCTTCTTTCTTCTTCCGGAACATCTCCAGCATCCGGTCAGTCACCACAAACCCGCCAAACACGTTCGCCGCGCCGAGGGCCACGGCTATGAAACCCAGTGTCTGTAAGAACACTCCACTCACCGAGCCCGCAATCAGGATCGCACCGAGCATCACGATGCCGTGAATTGCGTTGGTGCCCGACATGAGCGGAGTGTGCAGTACTGACGGAACCCGCGAAATGACTTCGTAGCCAACGAACGTCGCGAGAATGAAAATAAAAATCCCCAGTACGATGGTATCACTCATGTCGCTGCCTCCGACACTACCTGGGATTGCACCTTCAGTCTCTCCCGCGCGGTCTCGTGCAAAACCTCGCCGGGCTTCGCGATGCAAACGTCCTTCATGATCACATCCGCGAGATCGACCTTGGGTTCCCCTTCAGGAGCCAGGTGGGCCAGGAATGCAGCAATGTTCCGTGAGTACATGTCGCTCGAATGTTGGGGCATTTCTGCAGGAAGATTTGTCGGGCCTGCAATGGTCACGTCATGTCGCACTACAGTCTTCCCTGGTACGGTCAGCTCACAGTTCCCGCCATTCTCGGCGGCTATATCCACAATTACCGAGCCCCACTTCATTGCATACACAGCTTCATCTGTGATCAGTCGCGGGGCAGGACGTCCGGGTACCTGCGCGGTCGCAATTACTACGTCGGCATCCTTGAGGTGCTTTGCTATGATGGACTGCTCTCGACTAAGCAAATCCTCACCCAGCGCTTTCGCATATCCGCCCGCGTCTTCCGCCTCGTGCGAGCCGAGATCGAGGCTGACGAATTTTCCGCGCAGACTCTCGACGTGCTCTTTAGCTGCGGGGCGCGTGTCGAATGCATACACAACTGCGCCAAGCCGGCGCGCTGTAGCAATCGCCTGTAACCCGGCTACACCTGCTCCAATTACGAAGACGGTCGCGGGACGAATTGTTCCAGCCGCGGTCATCAACAACGGAAAGAATCGCGGAAGGGAGCTCGCCGCCAGCATCACTGCCCTGTAGCCGGCAACCGTGGCCTGAGATGAATTCACATCCATCGCCTGCGCTCGGCTGATGCGCGGCATCAGGTCCATGCTGTATGCATAGATTCCCCGATTCGCATACATGCCTACAGTCTCAGGCTCGCTGAGCGGACGCAGGACGCCAACGAGATGGCATCCGGCAGGGAGGAGATCCACCTCGTGAGTCCCGTTCTCGAGTCGGACTGGCCGCTGCACTTTTACGACGCATTGAGCATCGAGCAAGGCATTGGCGACGTCAGATGCGACGGTCGCACCGGCCTCGCGGTATGCGTCATCCGAGTAACCCGCGCTCTCGCCGGCGTGGGTTTCCACACGTACGACGTGAGACGCTTTTACAAGTTTTCCGACAGTTTCAGGCGTGAGGCCGACACGGCGCTCGCCGCTCATCATTTCCTTTACTACCGATATTCTCATTTATTGCTTGATTACGTGTCGGTAAAAGATCGCAGGTAAATCCTGCCAACACATGAGGGTTGACCTGATCTTCTGTAGGTGATTCACTGATGGGACTCAACGTCGTAAAAACTACATACTATAGATAGGGGACTGACAGGAGTACGAACGATTCCAATGCCCACAGCCAAGCCCGACCCATACGTTTCCTTGCGGATCCCCAACTTCCGGTGGTTTTCGGCAAGTCTGGTGGCTTTTACGCTCGGCACCCAGATACAGGCTGTCGTTGTTGCGTGGCAGGTTTACGAGCTTACAAAGGATCCCCTCTCGCTCGGCCTGGTAGGACTGGCGGAAGCCATCCCTTTCATCAGCTCGGTCCTGTACGCGGGCCACATCGCCGATCTTCACGACAGAAAACGAATTGCCATCGCCGCTTCCTTGCTCCAGGTGATCTGCGCGATTGGTCTATTTTCGATGACGTTCAACCCGAATTTTCTGGTAGGGAAGGTCTGGCTGATTTTCGGGGTAGTCGGGCTCAGCGGCCTCGCGCGCAGTTTCCTGGCGCCATCCCGCAATGCGCTCGCCGCCGAGATAGTTCCGCGGGAGACTTACACCAACGCAATCGCGTGGCGAACATCGCTCTGGCAGTTCGGATCTGTTGTCGGTCCTGCGCTCGGCGGACTGATCTACGGATTTTCCGGCGTAAAGTCGGCGTATGCAACTGAAGTCGTTCTGTGCACGCTCGGCCTGCTGCTCTTTCTTCGCATTGGATACCAGCGCCAGGCAAAAAAAGCGCAGGAAGGAACGCTAGGTTCCAATCTTACAATCGGGATCCGGTTTCTTCTCAAGCAGCCGGAGCTGCTCGGCGCGCAGCTACTCGATCTCTTTTCCGTTCTTTTCGGTGGCGCGCCGGCACTGCTTCCAATCTTTGCATCGGAGATCCTGAAGGTTGGACCTCAGGGATTGGGAATCCTGCGTGCTGCGCCGGCAGCTGGAGCTGTCGTGATGTCGCTCTTTCTCGCCTATAAGCCGCTGCGCAATTCAGGAACGACGCTCTTCGTCTCGGTCGGAATCTTTGGAGTTTGCTGGATTGTGTTTGCGCTCTCACATTCATTCTGGCTGTCACTTGCACTGCTCATGATCAGCGGAATGGCGGACAACATCAGCGTCGTGATTCGGTCCACGCTTCTTACTCTGCGCACACCGCAGCACATGCTCGGCAGGGTGACCGCAGTGAATCAGATATTCATCGGTTCATCGAACGAGATTGGATCGTTTGAATCCGGCGTAGCCGCCCGGTTGTTTGGCGCCGTGAATGCGGTGATTCTCGGCGGGATTATTACGCTGGGAGTTGTTGGAGTTACTGCTTGGCGGATTCCGAAGTTGAGGCGGCTAGATAAGCTCGACTAGCCACCACCGTACGTTTTGCTAGTTAACGACAGCGGCGTTCTACTTCACGGCACCGAGATATTTGTCCAACCAGCTGAGTGACTCGGTTATCAGCTGAGTGCGGGGAACGAAATGACCACCTTCGTAGATCGTGTATTTCTTGTCCTGCGGCGCGGTTCCCAAAAGTCTATAGAACGGCTTCTGCGAACTCTCCACGGGGAAGAAAAAGTCATACTTGCCGTTGAGCATTATCACTGGAACCCGGATGCGCGGAAGGAAGTTGATCTGGTCGACTTCGCGCCTGCTATGTTCGATTGGAAGCCCCGCAACATATAGAATGCCGACCTTGAGCCGGCTTTCGACCGCGAGCATGATCCCGCCAAGTGTGGCACCCCAGCTGATTCCGAAATAGGCGAGCTTGTTCGAATCGATGTCCTTCCGTGTGGCGAGGTAGTCGATGGATCGCCGCATATCGTTTGCCCACATTACGACGTGATCCCTGTAGAAAATCGTCGTGTCTCCGTAATCGGACTTGAGACTATCCTGCCGCTCGTAGGTGCTCTTGTAGACCGGATATATTACAGCCCGCCCGCTCTTGAGCAGAAAGTCAACACGGTTGCTTTCCAGGTTGCCCTCAGCGGTGCGTGTGTGGATCGCATTGGAGCCGGGGAAATACACGACAGTCTGATAGGGCGGTGTGCGGTTGAGCGGAAGGAAGAGGTACGCGATCATACGCTCATTTCCGTACGCAGCGGCAAATGTAATTTTTTCGCGCACGGAAAGCGGATCGGTCTTGCGCTCTTCAACCTTGGAATTCAGCGGTCGCTTATCGTAATCGTAAAGCCGGATAAAAGTCGCGTACTCTGCATCCGATGCCGGTTTCTCACGACTGTAGTCCCTGAAACCTTTTTCGACGGGTGCCAGTGCCTTCGCCAGATTTTTCTCCGGGCCGATGAGGGACATCAGGCGAACGCCGTTTGTGACAGACCTGTCGAATGGGTCCTGGGTGTTTACATCGATCGCCATGTACGGCTGATCGTTCCACCCGCCGCCCAGGATGTAGCGCGTGTTTCCCATCGCGTTGTAGCACCACTCGCGAACATTTCCGGCCATATCAGCAACACCATAACCACTCAACGCAGAACCGGCGCTCGCGCGTCTTAGTCCCTGTCCACCAAAATTGCTGGCCGGCACGATGTACGCGCTGAATGGAACTGTTGCAGCGCGGGCCCAGTGGTAAACTGTGGGAAGCATTTTTCCGGAAAACTTTGCATACGCGGATGCCTCATACCAGCTCAATCCGCTTACAGGGAAATCTTCCTGCCCGGTAGGGAAATCTCCGGCTTCCCATGTCGCAGGCCCGGGGCGTCCGGTTCTATCCTTGAACCGGTTTATTGCTTCCGCGAACGTAAGTTTTTTTCCTTGCAGAACGAAGGTAGTATCCCAGTGCGCCGGATTGCCGTATCCGCCGCCATCCATGAATTTCTTGTATTCGCGATTGGTGATTTCATACTTGTCGATTCGATAGTCGCCAAGCGGGATGGGCGGAAGGTTGTCCAGGCCGGGAAGAGCTCCGATGAAGTCTCCTCCAGGAACTCGCACCATTGTGCGCGTCTGCGCGTTGGCAGAATCGAGTACCAGCGGTTGTGTAGTACCCAACAGCCTGTTGACTGTCTGGAAGCCGTCCTTCACAATCCTGATGCGAAGGACGGACGGCGGCAGTGGAAGCCGAAGCGTGTCAGTTGGCGTTGTGCCGAGCAACTCCCAGTGAGACGTGTCATTCACGAGGGCGTAGAAGACTTTCGCGCCGGCAGGCTCTGTGGCTATAACGACTGGCCGACTAAAGTTCGGCCAAAGTGACTTAAGCAGTGAATCGTCCGGAGCGATCTTCTGTGCCTGCCGTGCGATCAACAGAGCGCTGTCATTTATTGCCGCCTCGGAATAACGCCGGATCAGCGGAACAGCTTCGTCGTGCACCCATCGCTCCCGCCGATTTCCCGCAGTGACCCAATAAATAGCTCCACCAATCACGATGAGTGCCATCACCGCCGCAGTGCCGAGAACAGGTTTGCTGCTGATGCGCGACATTCCCTGGGCCGGAGTCGCAGCTAGCGACGTGGGCGTAATCAGTGATTCGAGCTCTACTAGCAGTTCTTCGGCAGACTGATAGCGATTAGCGGAATCCTTCTCCAGGCACTTCATCACTATGCGATCTACTTCAACGGGCACCTCGGCTCTCACCGCTCTCACTTTCTGCGGAGCGGTGATTACATGTCCCGACATTATCTGCTGTGAATTGCCGGAGAATGGCGTTCGCCCGGTGAGCATTTCGTAGGCGACGATTCCTGCGGAATAAATGTCTGCCCGGTGGTCCATGTTTGGATCGGCCGTCACCTGTTCAGGCGCCATGTATGCCGGCGTCCCGAGCGAATGTCCGGCGGTTGTGAGATGGTGCTTCGCCTCCGATTCACCCACAGCCTTCGCAACTCCAAAATCCAGAACCAGGGCGTGCCGATTTGCGATCATTACGTTCTCGGGCTTGATGTCCCGATGAATCATTCCCTGTGCATGCGCGTATGCTAGCGCTTCGACTATCTCGCGAAAAAGCCGCATGCTTTCAGAAATGGGGAGCTCGCCATCCCTGCTGATGCGGGACCGCAATGTCTCGCCATCCACAAAGGGCATGACGTAATACAGCAGCCCGCCGGCTTCACCCGAATCTATGAGCGTAAGAATGTTCGGGTGCTGCAGCCGCGCAGCCATTTCGATCTCGCGAAGGAAGCGCTGGCCCGCGACAGCCTGCGACAGCTCGGGGTGTATGACCTTTACCGCGACCTGCCGGTTGTGCCGCAGGTCGCGCGCGCGGAACACGGTGGCCATTCCACCGTGTCCAATCTCGCCCTCCAACTCATACCGGTCGGAGAGCGCCTCCTTCAGACGATTAAAGTCCTGCGTTGCCATTATGGCAAATGATGCTACGTCCCGTTCTTCGGCGCCAGAATCTTTTCTCTACCGGTGTAATACAGCAGCACCATCAGGATCACGAAGGGAACCAGGGACATGATGTTCGCCGATGGCCCGACCTGGAGTGGATTTGTCTCGCCGAACTTTGCGATCTTTTCGTTGAAGCCGGCCATCATCGGCGCACCACCTATGAACGCGATGATGATTCCCGCGATCGCACCGCCCGCGATATAACCGGACGCCATGAGCACGCCCGGGCTTCGATCACCCTCGGCCACCAATTGCTCCTCGGTGAGATTTTTCCCGGCGTGTTTCTTCGCGATCCACTTGTCCACCAGCCAGCGCACCATTCCGCCGAAGAAAATGGGGGCGGATGATGAAAGCGGAAGATAAACGCCGACCGCAAACGCAAGCGATGGAATTCCTGACATCTCCAGGACAATCGCGATCATTGCGCCGAGCAGTACGAGTCCCCACGGAAGCTTGCCGCCGAGAATCCCCTTGATGATGTAGGACATAAGCGTCGCTTTCGGTGCGTCGAACTTGGGAACAGGCGAGCCATTCGGAAGCTTTCTTATCGCACCGTTGATTCCGGGGTCCACGAAATACTTCGGGGTTCCAGAATCATCCACCAGATATTTCTCCGCATTTCCGCCGGCGGGATCCTGGCGGTGCCACACGAAATATTGCTTCGAGTCGGCGGTGCCGAGGTTGGTGCCCTGAATCGTTTCCCGTGTGTGCAGGGTCGCGACATCCACATGCTCACCTGGCTTGGCGGAACCGGTCGCAACTCCTTCGATGCTGGTTCCGACGGGGACGTACACTGATCCCGCCGCATTCAGCTTGAGAAGGATTGGTCCGAGCATCAGAGCGGACAGCAGCGAGCCAACCAGAATTGCAATCTGTTGGTTGCGCGGAGTCGAGCCGACGAGGAATCCGGTTTTCAAATCCTGAGACGTCGTTCCGCCGTTGGACGCTGCGATGCAGACCACAGCTCCAATTGACAGTGCGGTGACGTAATAGTTATTGCCGGTCCATCCGAGCACCACGAACACTAGACATGTAAGCAGCAGGGTGGCGACAGTCATTCCGGAGATCGGATTGGACGACGATCCGATCTCACCAGTGAGCCGCGACGAGACGGTGACGAAGAGAAATCCAAAAACCACGATCAGGAAGGCCGCGGCAATTCGGGCACCTATACCTGTACCGCCCACGTAGAGCGGGTTCGCAAATGCAATCACGAGCAAGAGCGCAATGACACCGATCAATACGAAACGCATGGGCAGGTCGAGGTCTGTTCGTGCAGTTGCGACTCGGCCTTCCATCTTGGACGCGGAGTAGTCGCTCATCCCGCCCTTGATGCCGTGCCAGATGACGGGGAGTGAACGGAACACACTGATCAATCCGCCGGCTGCAACCGCCCCGGCGCCGATGTACAGGACGTACGCGTTCCGAATCTGGTTCGGACTCATGTCCTTGATGAGATGCGTCGTCTCAGGCGCGAGCGGTGCAAGCAAGGTGGATCCAAAAAACTTGATCATCGGAACGAGCACGAGAAACGCGAGCACGCCGCCGGCACACATGATGGACGCGATGCGCGGACCGATGATGTAGCCGACGCCCAAGAGCTCCGGCGCAACTTCGACTGAAACCGATGCGCCTGTGAACGGCGCGCCGAACACCTTTTCGGGAACTTCTTTCCATGTTCGGAATGCCGACATGGCGCTCTTGTAAACGAGGCCGATTCCAAATCCGGTGAAAATCGTCTTCGCGCTTGTGCCCGCGAGGGCCATGTTGCGGTGGGCCGGTGATGCGTTCTCGCGCGATTCCTTTGACGCACCTGCCTTCAGTACTTCCGCGCACGCAGTTCCTTCCGGGTATTTCAATATTCCATGCTGCGCGACAATCAGTGCGCGGCGGAGCGGAATCATCATGAGAATGCCGAGCAGGCCGCCGAGAACTGCGACCAGCATCACGCGCGTTATTTCCAGATCGAATCCGAGAATGAGGATCGCTGGCATCGTGACGCCGACACCAAACGCAATCGACTCACCGGCGGAGCCTGCAGTCTGGACGATGTTGTGCTCGAGTATCGTTGCGTCGCGCGCCCCGAATTTCGCAAAGAGGCGGAAGAGCGTGATTGAAATCACGGCCACAGGAATCGACGCGCTGACTGTGAGTCCGACCCGAAGTACCAGGTAAAGAGATGAAGCTCCGAAAACGACGCCAAGCAGTGCGCCGACGATCAGCGGTATTGGGGTCAGCTCGCGGAGAGCAGTCGACGCGGCTATGTAGGGTGAAAATGTCCGGGTCGGTGCGTCGTTTTCCAAACCGATACGGTCCGGGTATTCCTGGGTCGGAGTCGTCATAATCCGGGTGTGAGTGTACGCAGCTATATAGGTATTAAGGCTCGTGGCAAATAATGCACCCTGTTCCCAAAACAAAACAGCCCGCCAGAGTGCCTGGCGGGCTGATTACTGCCTCGAAGCAACTACTTGGAGCGGGCTCTCTCGAGGAATGTGTTCTCTCCCTCTCGGACAGTCATGTATACGGTCCCATTGGGACCAAACCCTATGATCGCACTATTCAACGGAACCTGGACGCGTTCGACGAGCTCGCCCTTCCTGTTGATGACGTCATAGACCGGCCCGCCTGCAATCGCCTTGGTTGGGATCGTGCGAACCCAGATGTTGCCATCAGCGTCCGCGCGCGCAGCACCGGCAAAGAACGGCGGCTTGTAGTCGGGAAGCTCCGAAGCAGGGACCATGTTCATCTGTGCATTGGCCGCAGCGCCTGTCGGGGCAAGATCACCCCTGCGCGCGCCACTGCCCGGTCCGCCTGGTCCGCCTCCGATCTGAATGTTGATCTGTGGTGCCGCGCCGCCACCACCTGCTCCGCCGAATGCGATCTGCGGTCCACCCGCTCCGCCGACTGCAACTGTCGGAGCGACATTTCCCAACCGCGCGCGCGCAGCCTTGACGGAATCCATGAGCGCAACCTTGTCTTCGTCGGTCAGGCGCTGCCAGTCGAATGGAATCTTTGCAGCGGACATTTTCGTTCCGTCGGGATTCACAAAGTCAATGTGATAGTCTTTTCCGCGGATCAGTGCGACTGATCCATCGGGAAGCAGCACCATCTCATCCACTATCGGAAGCGGATTGATCTGCGACGTAATCGACATTCGGCCGTCTTCGCTCCGGTTCATTTCCACCTTGATCTTCTGAACCTTCACCCAGGACAGTGTGTCGCGCACACGTGTGGCGAGATCGATCCGGAGAACGGGAACGGAGTCTGGAAACTCCGGCGCTCCCATGGGCCCGTTTGGTCCGAAGGCCGGCATTCGAGGAAATGGCGCGGCGCGGTAGATGATGTGTCCCCGTCCGTCGAAACCCGAACCCGGGATCCCCATCGCCATCGCGTCCTGTGTGCTTGGCAGCGACATGACTCGCGCAATCTTTCCAGCCGGATCCACAACCAGCATGGTAAGCGACTGCGCGTCGAGCAGCAGTGCAGAATCTCCGCGGAATCCAATCAGCGCGGCGGGGAAGCGACTCGGATATGCGTTCGAAGTTGCAGCGGTCGTGTCGGCAACAACGACAAACTTCGCGAGCGTCGAATCAAACAGAATTACTCGGCGCTTGGTAACGTCGTTCACCAGGACGCCGGTACCGGAAGAGCGCACGATAATATTGCCGACCGGCTCCGCAGACTTGGAGACTACCGGGCCGAGCTGCCGAATTACTCCGCGATCCTGCGCGCCCGCGACGGACGCAGTGAAGGCAAGTCCAAATGCCAGTTTCGAATAGAATTTCGATCTCATTGTGTACCGCGCTTCAGTTTAAGGTTTGTTGTTGCTGCTACTGCCGGATAATTGTCACGCCGCCACCACCGCCACCACCCTGGAATGAATCGATGCGAGTAAACATTCCCTCGAATCCACCACCACCGAAACCGCCATTGCCGGTGAACATGGCTGTTCCATTCCTGATCGATGCAAGATATCGCGAATCCAAATTGCTCGCGACAAAGGGTGGGAGTTTCCGCCACTGTGCATCGGTCAGCAGTCCCTTTACCGATGGCGCGATGCTGATCATCAGGTCGATGGTCTGCTTACGAGCTTTGATATATCTGTCATACACCGCGCCGCGATCATAGTTGTTTGGCAGCGCCGCGAACTCCTTCACAAGGGGAGCCCATATCTGCTCCGCTTTGATTGTGTAACTGCGATTGATCACCGCAATGCTGTCGGCCTGTACCGATGTGAGCTTGAGTGAATCCTGCTGGCGAAGAATCGGCGCCATTGGATTCGGCGTGCTGCCGTTCATTACAATGAAACGCAGGAATGCCTCAGTCTGCTTCGTTCCAGCGGTGGTCCGTCCGCGATCCAGCTGCTGCGTGAGCATCTGTCGTTCTCGCGTCGGACCAACATCAAAACGCATAATTGCCGTCAGCGTGACCGGACTGCGGAATGCCGACAGTGCCTTGTTGGTTTTTCCGAATCCCTGGTTCACTTCATATTTGTAGGTCTGCGCGACCGGATCAAACCCTCTCACATAAAGAAGTGACGCGTCCGGGAACGAAGGCTGGCCCCAGCCGCGCAGGCCATCCGACCCGTGCAGCAGCAGGTCTGCCGCTCCCAGCGGATTGGAAATCGAGAACGAAACCGTCGCCCGCTGTGGCATGTGCATTTTGATCGGATTCAGCGAAAAGGACATGTTCGCGGACGTGTACCACGGACCCTGACAACTGTTGCGCGCCGCAAGCTTTCCAAACTGTTTGGACAGACAGTCCTTCGCGCTGCTGGATCCGGTCTGCAGCAGATTCTCGATGGACGCCGCGTTCGCGGAAGCCGCCCCAGGAATGTAGGCGCGATCGTTGGAGTATCCGTCTCCGTTCACATCGCCGGAAACCATAGGCGTGTAAGGCGCGCCCGAACGGAAATTGCCGAACCAGTTTACGCGAACCCAGTCAAAGAAGTTGTAGCCAAGGTTGTACACAATCTGATGACGTGAGTCGAACTGCGCGCGCGCCCATTCCTTGTCGAGCGGATTGCCGGCAGTGTTGCTGAATCCGCGAACCTGCTCGCGCACATTCGAGTACACGTACGACGCGCCCCAGCTGAAGTTCGAGTTGAAGCTTACCGGCGAAACTCTCACGCTCAGCTGCTTGCTCTCGGAGCGAAGATCGGATGCGAATTCGGTCACTCTTGAAAAGAGAGCCGACTTGCGTGAATCAGTCGGCGAAACTGCTCCAGTAAGCGGAACGATGCTCGACTGTCTCACATACACAGGCCTGCCGGCTTCACTCGCCAGCGCAAACCGCGGCGTGCTGTTGAAGTTCAGGTCGATGTTGCCGGCCTGATTCAGGTTGAGCGAATACGTTGCTTCAACCGTCGACGAGAAGCGATTCCCCAGCACCGGCCCGCTCCACTGCAGGTTCGAGCGAACGCTGCGCGGCAAATTGTAATCAGGCGCAAAGAGCGAAACGTTAGGTGCGACGTTGGAGAAGACGCTTCCGGTTGATCCGTCGGCGCACTTCACAGGAATGTTGCCAGCGCTTGCCGCATAGCTGTTCCAATCCGGCACAGGCGCGGCGCCTCCGAAGCATGTGATCTGCTGCACAGCGCTCGGCAATCCGGTATTGTCAGCTGCCGATCCAATCAATCCTGTGTTCGCATTGTTCTGGAATACACCAGCGCCGCCGCGCAGCACTGCACGCGGCCCGCGGAACGCGCCCTCGAAGCCGCCGATCTGTGCAGCCGTTCCATATGTCCAGGAGAATCCAATTCGCGGACTCAGGTAGACACGATTGGGAACTTCATCATTGCGAACGCCGAATAGAGACTCAATCTGAGGATTCAAATTCGGCGTGTTGCCGAACCTGTTTGCGTCAAGTCGAACGCCGTACTGGATCTGCAGGTCCGTACTGCGACGATATGCGTCGCCGAGCGAGAAGCCGGCAACGTACTGTGTGATGTCGCGCTGCCGAACGCCGAGCTGTCGAGCGAATGAGGATGTACGCCCTGTCTCGAAATCGGAAAGCGAGTTGAAAGTGAAGGTGCCAAGTGTGTTGTTGGACTGTTCCTGCTTGTTGCCGTCGCGTCGAAGCTCGGATGTCAGCTTCACGCGGTGCTTGTTGTTCACGCTGAACCAGGAGAGCTGGTTCAGTATGCTTGCGCCTATCTGCATCTGGTTCGAATTCAGGTTTGAGTTGCCGCCGAACTGCAGCGCCTGGACGCTGCTCGTTCCGTCGGAGAGATGCGAGTTGACGCGCACCAGGGCGTTCGGCAGGGCGAGAAATGGATTTGCGAAAGTCCTGGACAGGCTTACGCCACCGGACGTCTCGCTCAGGATCTTGTTCTTCACGTAGCTGCTGTGTCTTCCCTGAAGTCCGCCGCGCCAGTTGGTTCGCTCACCACTGTGGGATGGCAGCTCAGTCGCGAATGCACTGACAGGTGTTTGCCTATTCCAGTTTCCGTTGAAAGAAATGTTGACAGCCTGGCCGCTGTTC
>JBKJPM010000262.1:0-2722 GCA_046595175.1 Gemmatimonadaceae bacterium | reverse complement strand
ATTCGCGTGCCGCCGGGAGCATTTGCAATGGCCCACTCCCCGCGTTCGTTCGTGCGCGCCTGTGGACCGTCGGTGATTCTCACGGAGGCGTTGGCTATTGGTTTTCCGCCGATTGCTGCGATAACGGTTCCAGTCAGCCGTCCGTTGCCCACGTGTATCCTCCGCGGTGGAACGCGCAGTGAGTCCGGCCGCTTTACAGTGTCGGCGACGATGACAATCTGTGTCGCGCCAAGATAGAGCTCTCGACGCGCGAATCCTTCCCTGGAAATCACTACTTCGATATGACCGGTACTGTCTTCTCCGTGAGTCGCACGAAGAGCTACAGTACCGCCATTTGGAACATTACAGAGCGCAAACCATCCACTTTCACTTGTAGTTGCTGCCCGCCGGGGAATAGTTCGCACCAGCCCGCTGCGGCCGAGCGCATACTCAATCCATTCACCGGTCACGGAAGCGCCGGCTAGCGGACCCGCATCACGCGCGTCGTGAACGAAACCAATCAGCACACCCACAGAATCCTGCACCGACGCAGAACCGCAGATGGCATTCCGAAGCCGGGCAGGTGAAGGAATACCAAGGTCAACGCGTAATGATTGCCTACTCGCGACACTCACTTCGCGCGGCGGTACATCCACACCGACAGAGTCGAGCATCGGGTGCAGGAAGCCGAGCGCGTAGCGGGCGGGCGGTACATCACTCAGGCTGTATCTCCCCAGAGAGTCGGACGTGGCAGAGCGTCCGAGCAGGGCTGGGTTGTCCGCAGCAATGAGCTGTACAATCGCGCCGACGAGGGGAGCGCGGGATAGACTGTCGAATACAATCCCGCTAATGTTGCCGCCGCCGACCGGCCGAATCGTATTGATCGCCTGCGCTCCGCCGGCACGGGACAGCAATGCTGCGAAGAGGAGCGAGCGCAGAAAAAGTTTTTGTATTGCTACCATTTGATAAGCATCACTGCCGCAATGGTTTCAATACCGTCAAAAAGATTTCCGAGCCGGATGTTCTCGTCTTCTCCGTGCTGATTGTTGTCGTAGTTCGCAATTGGAACAGACACCGTGACGATTCCAAGCGCTCTTTCAAGTATGTCGATTGGCACCGTTCCGCCGGAAGTTGGCAGCAGCACTACCTGTTCGCGAGAAGTAGACTGGACCGCCGTGGCAACTCGGGCAGCGAATGGGTCGTTCATTGGTGTGCGTGACGCATTGTTGCCGCCGCCACGCTGTTCGACTTTTGCGATCTTCGCATACTTGCGGCGCTCATCCATCGTAGGCTCACGATCGAGCACTAAGAAGCCCTGCTTCCTGATATGGCGCCGCAGCTTTTCAATCTGACGCTTGTAATCGTTGCCTTTGACCAGTCTAAGGTCAAGCGTAGCAAGCGCCCGCGTTGGAATCACGTTGCGCGCGCCCGGGCCGGCTTCGGCGACTTCGATACCGTTGACGTTGAGCGACGGTTCTGTGATGAGCTGCACCAGCGACTTGCCTGAGCCTTCGGGCTTTCCGATGCCGAGCTCGCTTAGCAGCTGCGCTTCGACATTGGGAATTTTCCTGAGCGCCGCTTTTTCTTCCGGCCCGAGTGGTTCCACGTCGGAGTACCAGCCCTGGATCGTAACTCGGCCGCTCTCATCCTTCATTGTGGCGAGCAGCCTCGCTAGAGTCATCCCGGGGTTTGGGATCCAGTTGCCGTAATGACCGCTGTGCAGGGGACGCGTCGGACCGTAAACAGTAAGGTTTACGTTGACGTCACCGCGCGCTCCGAATGTGACCTGCTTACGACCGGACTGGTGGATTGGTCCGTCAACAATCACCCATGCGTCAGCTTTGAGGATATCCCGATTGCGGGTGGCCGTTCCCTCCAAGTGAGGGGAACCGGCTTCCTCTTCGCCGTCAAAGAAAAGTTTGATGTTGATCGCCGGAGTTTTTCGAGACGCACGCAATGCGTCTATTGCGGAGAGAATACCAATTACTCCAGCCTTGTCGTCGGAGCTCGAACGCGCATAAATCCGTGTATTCGGATTTATGATCGCCTCGGATGCCGGCGGATTCATCGGCTGCCCACGCGGTGCCACGTCAGTGTAGAAAACCGGATTCCAGGGCTGTGTGATCGTCCACTTCCTGGGATCCGTAGGCTGGCCATCGTAGTGCGCATAAAAGACAACCGTTCGTGTAGCGCCGGCCGTCAGCCATTCACCGTATACCGCAGGCGGTTCGTCAGCGGTTGCCCCCTCAAGAAACCGCGGCGCAAGGTTTCGCTTTTCCATCATGGCGCGGAGACTCTCTGCATTCGCGCGAATTGCCACGCGATCGGCGGCGACATTGGGGAGTTTCAGGAATGCCAGAAACTCGTCGAGAACGATATGTTGCTGCTTTACATCAACTCGTACGGAGGCTTGCGCGCTGATGTTGCGGGCAGCTCCGAGTAAAAGGATCGCAAGGAGGGCAACAGCGCGTTTCATCTTCATGCCTTCGTGACCGTTAGAGAAATTCCAAACAGGTCGCCAGTGAGTCCCGTGACCGTGCGTGTGAGTCTGAGCTTGCTCTGCCTCTTGTGAGCTCGGACATGGTACGCCACGCTCGCAACGCGATAGTTGCCGGAATATCTCACGCTTGCATCGATGCCTTCGAAATAAATCTCGTGACCTATTCGGGGTACGACAGGCATGAGCACTGTCGCGAAGGCGACCTCGTCGTTCGCTTTGGGCGACGACGGGGCGAGCACAAGA
>JBKJPM010000134.1:0-5191 GCA_046595175.1 Gemmatimonadaceae bacterium | reverse complement strand
CGCAGATTATGTAATCGATCTCGGACCGGGAGCAGGGAAGCACGGCGGTGAGGTGATCGCCGCAGGCACGATCGACGAAGTGATGAAGAGTCAGGAGTCGATCACCGGCAAGTATTTACGCGGCGAAATGCAGGTGGAGGTTCCGACCCAGCGCCGCCCGCGCAATGACGACCGTGTCCTTACAATCGAAGGCGCGCGCGAGCACAATTTGCGCAATGTCACAGCAGAAATCCCGCTTGGACTCTTTGTCGCAATCACGGGTGTCTCTGGTTCCGGCAAATCCACGCTGGTCGAGGACATCCTGCACAATCAGATGGCCCGCCATTTCTATCGCTCGCGCGTAATTCCCGGAGAGCACGATAAGATCTCCGGCCTGCACCTACTCGACAAAGTCATCGACATCGACCAAAGCCCCATCGGCCGCACTCCGCGCTCCAATCCCGCTACCTACACGGGTCTCTTCACTCCGATTCGCGAGCTGTTCGCGGAAATGCCGGAAGCGAAAATAAGGGGCTACGGACCCGGACGCTTTTCATTCAATGTCAAAGGTGGACGCTGCGAAGCATGCGAAGGCGACGGGCTCGTCAAGATCGAGATGCATTTCCTGCCTGACGTGTACGTCCCGTGCGACGTATGCAAAGGCAAGCGCTACAATCGCGAAACTCTCGAAGTCCGCTTCCGCGGACTGAGCATTGCCGACGTTCTTGAGTTGACTGTCGAAGATGCTCTCGACTTCTTCGAGAATCAGCCGCGTCTCTATCAAAAGCTTCTGACTCTCAATGATGTCGGGCTTGGCTACATCCATCTCGGTCAGAGCGCCACCACATTGTCCGGCGGTGAAGCACAGCGCGTCAAGCTCGCAACGGAATTGTCCAAACGCGACACTGGCCGGACTTTCTACATTCTCGACGAGCCCACCACAGGTTTGCACTTCGAGGACGTACGCATGCTGCTGGGTGTTCTGCATCGACTCGTGGATCGCGGAAACACGGTTCTTGTCATCGAGCACAATCTTGATGTCATCAAGACTGCAGACTGGGTTGTGGATCTTGGTCCCGAAGGCGGGCTGCGCGGTGGCGACATCGTTGCTGCCGGAACGCCAGAGGACGTCGCCAAAATCGAGAAGTCGCACACTGGTCGGTATCTCAAACCACTCCTGAAGAAGCACGCTGTCCGAAAGGCGGGCTGACAAGCACTCAAGTCGGGTCGCTAGCTGGCGCCTTTCTCGTCCTCGGGAATGTTGTTCTCCTTCAGAAGACGTGCGAAAAAGACGAGGTTCCGAGCCGCTGTTTGCGACATGAGCGCAGTTGCCTTGTGCTCGCGAAAGCGTTTCATCAGTTCCGCTTTTGTTTTCTCCTTGTACCTGCCAAGGAATGAAACCGAACAGGCAGGCGGAAGTGTCATGCCGTTCCAGATCATGAAATTGCCCATGCTTCCGATGAGGTGCTGCGCACCATCCTCGTCGCCCGTTATGACCATTCCGCCAACTTTATTTGTCAGGCGCGACTTGCCCGTCTCAAGTTGCTCATCATTCAGCGCGTCCAGCCGCTCGATCACGCGCTGATTGAGTGAGGACAGATTCCCCCACCAGATCGGCGAAGCGAATATGATGATGTCCGCCGCGATAATTCGCTCGAGAATGCCGGGCCACTCATCGCCCTCTCCCATGTTGCTCTCGACACCTGCCTTGATATGGAAATCAATGAGACGGACAATCTCACTTTCCACGTTGTATGCACTCAAGTCGTCGATCACAAGCTCTGCCAGTGTTTCCGTGTGGGAAAACTCCGGGGAGTTTTTCAACGTTCCCAACAAGAAAATTGCCTTGAGTGGCTTACCCGCCGGATCGAGGTACTTGTTCGGCTGTTTCACGGTTCCCTCATGGTTGCGATGCCAGACAAACATTTGCGCTTATCGCCAATACCTGCAATCCTCACTCCAGAACGAACACGCTTCATTGAAAAGTGGAACAAATCTTCCATCGCCCCGTATAACGAGCGTTCATACCTGGAGCGTATTTGCTGCTGATCGCTTTCCTCGGCGGAGTCCTTACGATCCTCAGTCCGTGCATTCTCCCGATCATTCCGCTGGTTTTCGCTCGGGCTGATCGGTCTTTTGCACGGGAAATAATGCCGATGCTCGCTGGTCTGGCCATCGTTTTTGCCCTGGTCGCGTCAGTCGCTACGGCGAGCGCGGCGTGGATCGTTCAAGCCAGCGTCGCGGGCCGCTACCTTGCGCTGGCAATTCTCGCAGTCGCTTCGCTTTCACTCCTGATTCCCCGATTTGCTGACGCACTGACCCGTCCTTTCGCGAATGCGGGCGCGCGCCTGGATCGAAACGCGTCGAAAGCGCCGGAAGTATTGCGCAATGTTCTTGTTGGCTCGGCCGTAGGTCTTCTCTGGGCACCCTGTGCCGGTCCGATTCTCGGACTCATCATTGCCTCAGCCGCGCTTCGCGGCTCTACCCCTCGCACAATTTCAATGTTTACCTTCTTCGCACTCGGCGCGGCAGTTTCGCTTGGCATCGCACTCTTCGCAGGCGGACGCGTTCTTCGCAACATGAAGCGCTATGCCGGCGCTGACCGGAAAGTGCGCCTTGCGCTCGGATCGCTCGCACTTGCGGGTGTCTTTGTAATTGCCATGGGATGGGACCGCGCCCTGTTCGCCCAGGGCGGCATCTTGCAGACAAACGGCGCCGAAGAAATGCTGATCAGCAGATTGTCGGCAGGGAATGCGAAAGCTGTGGAAGGAACGACAGACCACGGACAGTCAATGGACGAATTCGCCGCCGAGGAGAAAATGGCGGTGCTGCCCGATGAAGGAGCTGCTCCTGGATTCGAAGGTGGAGTTGCGTGGATCAATTCGCCCCCGCTCGATCTCGCGAAACTTCGTGGCAAGGTCGTGATGGTCGAGTTCTGGACCTTTGCCTGCTACAACTGCCTCAATGCGCTTCCGCATGTGAAGGCGCTGGAAGCGAAGTACCGCGATCGTGGCTTTGTGGTCGTGGGTGTGCACACGCCTGAACTTCCGCATGAGAAAGTGGAAGCAAACGTTCGAGAGCAGGTTAAGTCGCTGGGAATCGTCTATCCAGTCGTTATCGATAACGGCTACCGCATCTGGAATTCATTCAAGAACCAGTACTGGCCCGCTGCCTACTTCATCGATGCCAATGGTCGGATCCGGTATCACCACTTTGGGGAAGGCCAATACGACGAGCAGGATCGCGTCGTCGCCAAACTTCTGGATGAAGCTGACAAGAGCAAAGGTTCGCGTTAGACTTGGCGGTAATACTTATCCCGAGAAAACGATGATCACATCAAAAAGACCCGGCACAGTGGCAGCTCTTTTCCTTGCTCTCTTCCTGCTGGTCGAAGGAGCCTGGGGTCTGGCGCATCCGCCGGCATATGGATTTCTCCCAACGAATCCACTCCGCGCAGGGATTCACCTCGTTTTTGGAATTGCTGGACTCGTGATCCTTCGCACGGGTCAGGTGCGCGTCTATCTAAAGATTGTCGGGAGCATCGTTCTTCTGGTTGGGGTGGGATATTTTCTTCCCGTTCTCGGCGATGTGGTGCGCAGCCTATTGGCCGTTGACAAGAACGGGGCGCTGATCAACATCGCCATAGGAGCAATTGCCCTCCTGGCCAGCCGCGCCGAAAAGCACACAGGTCCGAGTGAACCGCGCGACCGGACTATTCCCGTCTAGTCAGCAATAGCCGTTTACTTTATCGCAACGCCAGGAGACATCCAAAATGGTCTCACTGCTTGATATAATCGGACCGGTCATGGTCGGCCCGTCATCTTCCCACACTGCAGGCGCATGCAGACTCGGTCTGATTGCGCGCAGTCTTGTCGCCGGTACTCCACAGTCTGCAACTCTTGAGCTGCACGGATCCTTTGCGCGTACCGGAGAAGGTCACGGCACCGACAAGGCGCTGGTCGGTGGACTGCTTGGATTCAAGCCCGACGACGAACGCCTTCGCACGGCACTCGAGATTGCAGACAAGGAAGGACTTTCCTACAAGTTCGAGAAAACTTCGCTGGGTGAATCTGCGCACCCGAACACTGTGCGCATCTCTATTCAGAACGGTACAAATAAAGCCACGCTCACCGGCGCCTCGCTTGGTGCCGGCCGGATTCTCGTCAGCGAAATCGATGGATTCCCGGTCGAAGTCACGGGCAGCTATCATACTATAGTATTGGTCGCCGAAGACCGAAAAGGATCTATCGCACGCATCGCCGCCATTCTCGCCGACCACGAAATCAACATTGCAACTCTTCGCCTGACGCGCAAGGAACGCGGCGGTGATGCCTTCATGGTCATCGAATGTGACGACGCGCCCAATCGGGACGTTGATAAGCAGCTCTGCGGGCTCGATTGGGTGCGTTGGGTGCGGTTCGTTGACAAAGTTGCCGGTGGTACCTGAGACTGGTTGACTCCGCCCGTACCATCAACTACGTTCCAATCACTATGAGATTCTCCTTCGGACATCACCACGCGCATATCCACGGCCTGACGGGCTGGGGCGTGTCGCGCGTGTCTGCATGATTCGATAGCAGAACTCCGATCCGCTCGAGGCCCGTCCATCTGGACGGGCTTTTTTATTTTCTATCCTTTCACCTCAGTCGCACACTCATGCTACGAATTGCATTGCCAAATAAAGGAAGACTCGCCGAGGATACTCGCAGTCTTTTCTCGGATGCCGGCCTCGAAATTCGATCCAGCTCGCCGCGTGCTCTCACTGCATCACTGGGCGGCGAGTTCGAGGGAATCTTCGTGCGAGCGCAGGACATTCCGGAGCTGGTTGCCGATGGAGCCGCAGATGCCGGCGTCACAGGCTGGGACCTCGTGCAGGAATCCGGGCGCAACCTGAGTGATGCTCTCGATCTCGAGTTCGGCGAATGTCGGATAGTGGTCGCTGCGAAGGAAGACTGCGGATTGGTTTCGCCAGATGGAATCGGTGAGGGCGCCCGGGTCGCGACTGTCTTTCCGAACATCACACGCTCTTACTTCAAGCAGCGCAACCAGAAGGTTGAAATTGTTCCGATCTCGGGCTCCGTCGAGATTGCCCCCCACCTCGGGCTTGCCGACCTGATAGTCGATCTTGTTTCCACCGGATCCACACTCAAAACGAACGGCCTCCGCGAGCTCGCCACTGTCATGCAGTCCACGGCGCGCCTCGTTTGTTCTG
>JBKJPM010000066.1:0-2661 GCA_046595175.1 Gemmatimonadaceae bacterium | reverse complement strand
CACAGCTGTGTATTATCTCACACCGGGCGAGCTGTATGCGAAGACTTCGGCTGATCCGACTTTTTATGAAACGGGCGTCAAGGTCGGGGCGCGTGTCGTGCCGGGATCGATCGTTCGTCAGGCTGGAGGACGCGAGCTCGCGTTTCGCATGAGCGACGGAGCACAGACGTACAACGTTGTGTATCGCGGAATTGCGCCGGACACATTTACCGATGGAGTTGATGTTGTAGTTGAAGGACGCCTTGGGCGTGACGGAACCTTCCGGGCGACAACGCTGCTCGCCAAGTGCGCATCGCGATACGAGAACGCGCCGGATAAGTACAAGAACACACCAGGTTACAAGGCGGCTGCGGGCGCGTGATCCTCATTGGGGAGCTGTCGCTGTGGGTTGCTCTCCTCATGGCGGTTTGGTCGGCAACTGTTTCCTTCGCCGGCGGTTCACTTCGCAGAGCTGATCTTGTATTGAGCGGCGAACGCGCGATGTACGCGACCTTCGGGATGGTCGTGCTCGCGTCGGTCGGGCTCTGGACGGCAATTTTCACGAGCGACTTTTCCATCAAATACGTCGCGTCGTTCACGAGTGCGAATCTTCCGCTCGTCTACAAATTCACAGCTTTCTGGGCTGGCCAGGCTGGATCACTGCTCTTCTGGGCGCTGATTCTTTCGATGTATTCAGTGATCGCTGTTTACACGGGCAAGTCGCGCACACCCGAGCTGATTCCATATGTAACCGGAACGCTGGCGCTGATCATTGTGTTCTTCCTCGCGACCCTCTGCCTGGGCGCCAATCCTTTCGAGCGCCTGGACTGGATTCCCCTGGACGGACGCGGAATGAACCCGCAGCTGCAAAATCCTGGGATGGCTATCCATCCGCCCAATCTCTATCTGGGCTACGTAGGAACGAGCATTCCGTTTGCGTTCGCGGTTGCGGCATTGCTGACACGTAGACTGGATGCAGAGTGGCTCGCGGCAGTTCGCCGCTGGTCATTGCTAGCGTGGTTTTTCAATACTGTTGGAATTCTGCTCGGAATGTGGTGGGCGTATGTGGAGCTGGGCTGGGGCGGGTATTGGGCGTGGGATCCGGTTGAGAATGCGTCGCTGCTTCCATGGCTGACCAATACGGCCTTCCTGCATTCCATCATGGTGCAGGAAAAGCGCGGAATGCTGCGCAAGTGGAATGTCACTCTTGTTGTCTCGACCTTCCTGCTTTCGATTTTTGGAACCTTCATCACGCGCAGCGGAATCATCTCGAGCGTACACTCGTTCGCCCAGTCGCCGGTGGGAAACTGGTTTGCGGGCTTCCTGATTCTTTGCATTGCGGTGACGGCGTACCTGGTCACTACGCGCTTGAAAGATCTGGAGACACAAGCCGAGCTCGAGAGTATGGTGAGCAGGGAAGCGGCGTTTCTTTATAACAACCTGATCCTTGTCGGGATCGCGTTTTCCGTGTTGTGGGGAACGCTCTTTCCAATAATCACGGAAGCAGTTCGCGGAACCAAGATTACGGTCGGGCCTCCCTTCTTCAATTCTGTCAACATTCCGCTTGGACTGCTGCTCCTGCTGCTGACTGGAATCGGACCATTGATCGCATGGCGCAGGGCATCGGTTGCAAATTTGCGCCGCCAGTTCACGACTCCTGCGAGCGCGGCTGTCACTGCGGCAATCGTTCTCGTGATTTTTGGAATGCGTGACTTCGCAGCGATCATCTCGTATTCGTTTGCCGCCTTGGTCCTCGCCACCATCATCCAGGAGTACTACAAGGGAATTGGCGCACGTCGCCGGATGTATGGTGAATCTGGAGGCCAGGCATTTCTGCGTCTCGTCGCGCGCAACCGCCGGCGTTACGGCGGCTACATCGTGCATCTTGGAATTGTGGTCATCTTCGCTGCGTTCGCTGGCCTCGCGTTCAAAAAGGAATATGATGTCACGCTAAAGGATGGCGACGCGAAGGAACTGGTCGATCCCTTTGGTGCGCATTGGAAATTCGTAAGCCAGGGTGTATCTCGCTACGACGCGCTCAATCGGCAAGTTGTGTCTGTTGCGCTCGACACGTACAGGAATGGAAAGCTTGTCGGCGTGCTCGCGAGCGAAAAGCGCCAGCATGTAGACTCACGTGGTCAGCCGACATTCGAGCCGTCCACTGAAGTTGCCATCAAGGGATCGGCGAAGCAGGATGTATACGTTGTTCTCGCAGGCATCGGCCCGGATGAAACCGCAGAGATCAGAATCACTTTCAATCCACTTGTAATCTGGGTGTGGCTTGGCGGAGGATTGATGCTCGTTGGCGGACTCATCGTCATGTGGCCGCAGGCTGCGCGGAGGGCTAGAGAGGCGGGTTACGCTACTACCTTAAAATCGGAAACAGTAGCCACGGATTTCGCAGGCGTATGAGCGTCTCGCGCCGAAAGTTCATGGTGCGCGCTGCGACGGGGTCACTGGCACTCGTCGCGCCGCGTGCGTCAGCGCAGCAGCCGGTGGCAAGCAATATGGGGCCGATGGACGAGGCGACGTACAAACCTGTTTCGCTTACTCCAAAGGGAACTGCGCCGGTAATGAATGAGGATCAGCGCAACGATCTCGAGCACCAGGTGCGCTGTCAGTGCGGATGCAATCTCGATGTATATACCTGTCGGACGACTGATTTTTCCTGCCCGGTTTCGC
>JBKJPM010000256.1:0-4504 GCA_046595175.1 Gemmatimonadaceae bacterium | reverse complement strand
GGGGCCGCCGCCCTGCTCACCAACTGTATCCCAAAGCGGGGTGTCCACGCCCGACGGCGATATGAGTGTGCACCGGACTCCACTGCGGCGCAATTCGTCGCACATAACTTCGTGCACCGCGCGCAATCCGAACTTGCTGGCGGAATATGCCGCGTTACCAGCGAAGATCTGCCGGTCGGCGATGGAGCCGATACTTACGATGTCACCGCTTCCCCGAACCTTCATTAAAGGGAGAAAGGCGCGAATGAATCGGAAGGGCGCCACAAGATTTGTCTCAAGCATGCCCTCGAAGCTCTGTTCGTCCGTCTCATCCATCGCGGTCATCTGGAACATTCCGGCGTTGTTGATGAGAACGTCCGGCGCTCCGTTGAGAGTCTCACGAATTGTGTCGGTCGCACGATTAACTTCCGACTTTCGGGTGAGGTCACACTCAACCACAAAAGAATCGTGCCCGATTTCCGTGGCGAGTTTGGACAGATCGCTTTTCGTCCTGGCGACCAGCGCTACACGCGCTCCCTGCAGCGCGAGAGCGCGGGCAATCCATGAACCGATTCCACGCGACGCGCCCGTAACAACAGCGGTCTTGCCCGCAAAACCCTCGGCCATCAGCCGCTGTGCGCCAGGCGCAGGAATTCATCCCGTGTGCGCGGATCTTCGCGAAATACACCTAGCACGGCGGACGTGATTGTCTTGGAGTTCTGTTTCTGGACTCCGCGCATCATCATGCACAGGTGATATGCCTCGATGACGACTCCAACACCACGCGGCTGCAGCGCATCATTCAACGCCGAGGCGATCTGGTCGGTGAGCCGCTCCTGGACCTGCAGGCGCTGCGCAAAAATATCTACGAGGCGAGGGATCTTGGACAGGCCGACGATCTTTCCGTTCGGTATGTACGCCACGTGCGCCTTTCCGAAAAATGGCAGCATGTGATGCTCGCACAGCGAATACACTTCGATGTCGCGCACCATGATCATATTGTCATGATCCTCGGTGAAGACGCCCCCTCCGATCGCATCATGGGCGGTCATCGAATAACCCTGCGTGAGAGAAAGCAGCGACTTGGCAACGCGCGCGGGCGTCCGGAGAAGACCTTCGCGCGACGGGTCTTCACCAATCTGCGCGAGCTGTTCCGCTACAGCCTTCTCGATTGCTTTAGCGTCCCGTGTATTCGACATAATTATTTTCGGTTTCCCAGAGCACCAGCTTGGTAAGCTTTGCAGGCAGAACCCCGGGCTCCAGGATTTTCCAGAAAGCGACGACGATATTTTCCGAGGTGGGAATCATTCCCTTCATGAAATCCACGTCCAGGTTGAAGTTGCGGTGATCCACCAGGTCTATCACCTCGCGACTCACAAGCTTTTTTAGCTCACTCAGGTCCAGAACGTACCCGGTCTTCTGGTCAATCGGCCCTTCCACTGAAACGTCCAGTATATAGTTGTGGCCATGCCAATTCGGATTATTGCACTTGCCGAACAGGCGCTCGTTCTCTGCGTCCGACAGTTCGGGATTAAAGACGCGGTGGGCGGCGTTGAAACGCACCCGGCGGGTTACAATGACAGTAGGCATGACAATGGAACATAAACAAGAAGCTCCGTCCCGGCAGTGCCGGAACGAAGCCTCAATGTTTGGAACGAAGAGCGTTTTTGAAGCCCCGTCGAAGTTTTGAGGTCCCCACCCCTGCTTTCGCCTTCCCCCCACTGGGGCCTGACGTCCACCTGATTTCTCAGACCCTCTCGAGAGACTTATCGGCTCAAAAAATGAACTCCCCGCCCCACTGACATTGCCGAGGGTAATGCGCATAACGCAGTGAACCTCCGACATGTATAATTTAGGAGTCGTACAAACCACCGTCAACGATCTAAACATGGACCTTGGAATCATCGCCGCCGTCGCAATGCTTGTACTGTGGGCGACACTTACTTTTACAACCGAAGCCGCTGGTTGGGTCCATCTTCTGCTCACGCTCGGGATTTTTCTTTTAATCGAGCGGATCGTAGCAAGAGGAAAGAAACGCGCTCGATCCACGGACGAGCCGCCAAGGAAATAATATCTTCGACCCATCGCAGATGGAGAACCCGGGTCCCGCAACCGCAGTAGCGGAGCAGGCTGCCCCTGACGGGGAGGCTCTGAAGAAACCAGTGTTGGTAACCGGCGCCGCCGGACTTGTTGGTCAGGCAGCGTGCGCTGAGCTGGCGCAGAGAGGATGGAAAATCCGCGCGCTGGTACGTGATCCTGCCAAGGCGGCTGCTCGCCTCGCGCACATTCATGTGGAATTTCGTGTCGGCGATATTCGCGACCCCGCTTCACTCAATCGCGCCATGGAAGGGGTGGGCACGGTCGTGCATCTCGCGGCCATCGCAATCGAACGAAAGGGTGAGAGCTACTCATCCACAAACACAGATGCGACACGCAATCTTGTTGAAGCCGCAGCTCGCGCCGGTGCCAGGCGGTTCATTCACATGTCGCAGAACGGGGCGGACAGCACTTCCCCACACGCCTTCTTACGCAGCAAAGGCATCGCGCAGGACCTGGTGACCTCGAGCTCGCTTGAGTGGACAGTCATTCGACCTTCGGTAATTTTTGGTCCCGCGGACGAGTTTGTGAACGTGCTGGCGCGACTCGCACTTTTGTCTCCCCTGGTTTTTCCACTCCCCGGCGGAGGTACGGCGCGCTTTCAACCGATTTCTGTCGATGACGTGGCCAAAGCGATAGCTGCTGTGCTGGAAAAGAAATCAACGGTTCACCAATCCTACGCCATTGGTGGTCCCGAGCCGCTGTCGCTGCGCGATATGTCGCAGAGAATTCTTGCGGCGATGCAAATTGGGCGAATGCTGATTCCCGCCCCCGTAACCGTGCTTCGCCCCGTTGTCGCTATGCTGGAGCGCGTGCTTCCGAACCCGCCGGTCACATCAAGTCTTCTGGATCTGCTCGCAGTGGATAATACGGTTCCGGAGAATGCGATCGAGGTTGAACTCGGAGTTACGCCGAAGCGGTTTGACTCGGGCTCCCTGGCCTACCTCAAGAGAATCACGCGATCCGAAGCGCTCGCGTCGCTGTTCAGCCGTCGTTAACTGCGTTGCGATTAAATTTCCCAGTTAGACAGAACAACCCCGTGCGACGCCACTGCCTCCGGAAATCCGTGCACGGTCATCCTTAGATCCGTCCACCGCACGCGCGCTCCTCGCATGATGAGCCGGCGATATATCTCCGGATAACTTCCCTGCGCCCGAATCGCGAGACGCCGAGTTCCCGCGCGCCGGCAGTATGTCGCGAGCTGGGTCACCAGAATGTCAAAATCGTCATCACTCCGCGCAACAAGCTTCAACACTCGCAGCTCCTCCCGCACTCGACCATCTACGAGCGGAACCGTATGACACAACGCAAACCCGGCAAGGTCTCCCCCGCGACGTACCAGCACCGTGTCTCCAATTTGCATCGCGTCGGTCAATGCGATCTCACGCGTGAAGTCGTGGCCGGGTAGCAGCGAGTCAGTCAACTCGCGACACTCCTCAATCGCGCCTTCCCTCTGCTCCTGAGGAAGCCGCGCTATGCTCTCCGGCACGGATGACGTAGCCACTCCCTCGATGGTGACGGTCACTGTGAGATGTCCCGGAAGCATCCCGAGCCCGGAGTAAAATCCCACATTGTCCATTGTACGCGGCATGGTCTCAAGACCGATGACGGTCGCGCCCTGCGCCTTGAGCCAGTCGATTCCGGCGCTCACGATCGTCTTCCCCAGGCCGCGTCCCTGATGGTCTGGATGCACTACGAGTGGACCCATCCATCCCTCTATTCCGGAGCGGTGAACCATGTTGAACGCGACGATCGCGCCCCCCTCATCACGCCAAACCATTGCACCCTGACCGGCATCCGCAATCGCAAACTTCCAGATCACCGGATTCAGGTGCGGAACGCGAACGCCCAGCATTCCATCCTTCCTGTACCGCTCTGTAAATGCCTCGCTGAACACACGGTTCAGGAGCGTGATGTCCCGGTCGCTCGCGGGGAAAGGGCCCTCCGCAGGCCAGTTCTGTTTCCAGCTCCGCGCGAATGCCATCACCCTGCCGCCGTCTGCAATTCCAGACTCAACCTGACATCATCTTCCGTGACTGCAGGCGGATTGTCCATCTGCGTGACAACGGAAGCGCGACTCTCTTGATCGTACTTCACGCTGATAACCTGATCTACGCGCTCAGGTACCGATTCAATATGGGTGATAAGAATCACCTGCTCGAACCGGTCCTGCAGTCCGCGCAGCAGCTCGATGACGTTGAATCTTCGCAGTTCGTCGAGAGAACCAAACACTTCGTCCAGAATGAGCAGAGAAAATGATTGCCCCGCACGCTCCGCAATCATCTGAGAAATTGCGAGTCTAAGCGCCAAGTTCGCGAGATCTTCTTCACCGCCCGAGAGCACCGGCTTGGTGACGCCGTCCTCAAGAATCACGATGTTGTATTCGTCATCCAGCTCCAGCTCTGAATAACGCGCATCGGTCAGCTCC
>JBKJPM010000125.1:0-8584 GCA_046595175.1 Gemmatimonadaceae bacterium | reverse complement strand
TCGCCGAATCCTGCTTCGACGAGCGCTTTGCCGTGGACCGAGTCTTCGAAGATTTTTTGGATGTTGTCGCCATACTTCCTATCGATCAGGGCGCACGCCTGGGCGGCATCGTTCGTTGTAGTGGATGTCAGCTTCGCGGTGGCAGATCGTGCGTAACGCCCCGCACATGCCGCATCCTCGAGACTAAAGTGTCCTTCACGCCCCGCACATACAATAGTAATGTCAGTCTTTGTGCGGGCGGCGGCGCGAAGCATCGCGGTCATCGCGCTGAAATTGACGTATGAAGCGACCACAATGTCACTCGCCCCCTGCAGCATCAGCAGCGCTTTTGTCCCGTTGGTAGTCGCGAGCAAAACCGTTTTTCCATCCACGACCGCGCCGCTGAAGGACTGCGGAGAATTTCCGAGATCAAACCCGGAAATCGGGACCATGTCCTTCTCGCCAGCGAGCACAATACTGTCGCGGTCCAGATTCTTGGAGCGGGATATCGCTTCGTCCGCACTAATAAACGGGAGGACGGCTTTCGCTCCGTTACCCAGTGCCGTCGCAATTGTGGTCGAGGCACGAAGGACATCTATCACTGCGACAAGACGGCCAGCAACTACCGCCGGGGTTATCTCGCCCGGCGTGAGGATTACATCGAGCTGCACCTATACCGGTTCCTTCATCAATTGTGTCTCGCGCTCGAGAAATTTGGTGTCCACGTCTCCAGCCTGGAACTTTTCGTTGGCCATTACACGCGCGAGGAACGGAATGGTTGTCGTGACCCCTTCGATGATGAAGCTTTCCAACGCAACCTGCATCCGACGAATCGCTTCCTGCCGGTCCCTTCCCTGACAGATCAGCTTGGCCAGCAGCGAATCGTAATACGGGGGGACGCTGTATCCGGCGTAGACGTGCGTATCCAGACGGACACCCGGACCTCCAGGCGGATGGAACACCTCGATCTTCCCGGGCGACGGCTGAAAATTCCGGGCCGGGTCTTCTGCATTCACGCGGCACTCGATGACATGTCCGCGCAGCTGAAGTGGTGGCTTGACCGTCAGCTCCTCACCGGCCGCCACGCGGATCTGCTCCTTCACCAAATCCACACCGGTCAGCATCTCAGTTACCGGATGCTCGACCTGGATGCGGGTGTTCATTTCCATGAAGTAGAATGACTTGTCTTCGTTCAGCAGCATTTCTATCGTTCCAGCACCTACATAATCGATTGCCTGGGCTCCCTTAACCGCAGCATTCCCCATCGCCTCGCGAAGCTCCGGCGTGACTGCAGGACTTGGAGCCTCCTCAATCAGCTTCTGGTGTCTCCGCTGCACACTGCAGTCGCGCTCGCCTAAGTGGATGACGTGTCCGTGACGGTCGCCGAGTATCTGAAATTCGATATGGCGCGGCCGGGCGAGATATTTCTCGACGTACACATCGCCATTGCCGAACGCCGACAAGGCTTCGGAACGCGCCAGCTGGAACGAGCGCGCAAAATCATCTGCATCCAGCGCGACGCGCATTCCCTTTCCGCCGCCGCCCGCCGCAGCCTTGATGATTACCGGAAACCCAATTTCTTTCGCGAATTCCAGCGCCTCGTCAACATCCTCGACCGGGCCCGGCGATCCAGGAATGATCGGCACTCCAACATCGCTCATGGCTTGGCGTGCAGCGGCTTTATCACCCATCACGCGGATCTGTGCGGCCGTTGGTCCTATGAAGGCGATGTTCGACGCTGCGCAGGTTTCAGCAAACTCGGCATTCTCCGCGAGAAATCCGTAACCGGGATGGATCGCATCGGCGCCCGCGATTTCCGCAGCCGCAATGATCCTCGGAATGTTCAGGTACGAGTCGCGTGCGGGTGCCGGACCGATGCACACGTCGTCATCCGCAAACCGCACGTGCAGGGACTCTCGATCGGCTTCGGAATATACCGCGACCGTCTGGATGCTCAGCTCGCGGCACGCACGAATTACACGAAGCGCGATTTCACCGCGATTGGCAATGAGAACTTTCTTGAACATTAAGCGCAGCTAGCTGCGAAGGTCCTGTGAGAAATTATCCCAGCTGGTATCGCTGGCCGATCCGACTCCCTGTACCCGAAGCGCAAACTCGTTCGGACGGGTCGCGTTGAACAGGGCGTTTTCATAGGTAATCACGCCCTTCTCGTACCAGTTCATGAGCGACTGGTCGAAGCTCTGCATTCCGTACTGGACATTCCCCTCCTTGATGAGATCGGGAATATTGAGCGACCGGTTCGTGTCGCGAATGTTGTCGCGAACTGCTTCCGTGTTGATCAACACCTCCGCGGCTGGTACGCGTCCCGCCTTGTCGGCGCGCGGGACAAGCCGGAGCGAAATGACTGCGGCCAGCGCGCTAGCAAGCATGTAACGAACCTCTGTCTGCTGGTGCGGCGGGTAGAAAGACATTACGCGGTTGATCGTCTGCGTCGCATCAGTTGTATGAAGCGTGGAAAAAACCAGGTGCCCCGTGTCCGCCGCCTTCATGGCCGTATCCAGTGTATCCAGGTCGCGAATTTCACCTATGAGGATAATGTCCGGATCCTGGCGCAGAACCCGGCGCATGGCCTGGGCGAAGCTCCCGGTATCCGTGCCCACTTCACGCTGATTGATATGTGACTTGATGTCCCTATGCAGGAACTCGATCGGATCTTCGATCGTGATGACGTTGGCCTGACGGTTCTGGTTTATGTAGTGAATCATGGATGCCAGTGCCGTCGATTTTCCGGAACCAGTGATGCCAGTCACGAGCACGAGTCCGCGCGGAAGCATCGATATCTTTTCAACAACTTTTGGGAGATTCAGCTCTGCGATCGTGCGCGCCTGAAAGGGCACCACGCGAAACGCGTAAGCAATGGTCCCCCGCTGTTGGTACGCGTTAACTCGAAACCGGCCCACACCGGGAACGCTGAGCGCGAAATCCGACTCCTTCGCTTCGGAAAATTCCTTGAGATTTTTCGGCGCCATCGCCTGCTCTGCTATGAAGCGCAAGTCTTCAGGCTTCATCGGAGGCATCTCCAGCACAACCAGCTCACCATCGATTCTCAGCGCCGGCGGACGACCAACCTTCAGGTGCAAATCCGACGCGTTCCGTTGAATCATCTGCGTCAGGACGGTCCGATAGTCAAACGTGGATACGACAGGAATCTGACCGGTAACGGGCGTCGTCATCTCAGCCGTTTGGATCGACGCGGAAAAGCACCTGCCCGTATTCCACCGGGTGAGCATTCTGGGCAATAACTTCCTTCACTACACCATCGAACTCCGACTCGATCTCGTTCATGATCTTCATTGCTTCGATGATGCAGAGAATCTGCCCTTTGTGAATCCTGTCTCCGACGGAGAGGTATGCCTTCGCACCGGGCTCGGGTGAACCGTAGTAGGTGCCGACCATGGGAGATTTCACTTCCAGATAGTTGGGCTTGGATTCGGCCTTTGGCTTTTCCTGGGCAGAAGGAGCGGTGGGCGATGTGGCCGACAATGCCGGAGCAGGCGCCTGCAGTGGCATCTGCGGAATCTGGACTTGCTGGATTCTCTGCTGGGGATGCTTCGAGATCCGGATCTTCATCCCCTTGTCGGCGGAAATTTCGATCGAATCGACGGTCGAATCGTTAAGCATGTCGACCAGTTTTTTTACATATCTCAGGTCAATCATGTGCGGTTCGGCTCTCTCATGCCACCTCGAGTAGTTCGCGCGTAAAGTCGGTAAGTATCCGCGGTCCATCAGGTGCGAGGTGCACATCGTCCTCAATGCGTATTCCACCCCAGCCCGGCCTGTAGATCCCCGGTTCGATTGTAACGACAGCTCCTTCGCTCAACGCAGCTTCGGCAGTTTTCGCAAGACGTGGAGCCTCATGGACTTCCAGTCCCAGACCGTGCCCCAGACTATGTCCGAAGGCCCTGCCGAACCCCTGCGCCTCAATGTAGCTACGGGCGAGTGCATCGGCATCCTGTCCTGACATTCCAGCCCTGACTTTTTCCGAGGCGGTCTCGTTAGCCTCGCGTACAATACTATAAATATGGCGCTGCTCATCTGTCGCCTTCCCGACAACCACAGTGCGCGTGATGTCTGAGCAATAGCCGTGATACTGGGCCCCGAAGTCAAGCAACAGCAGGTCCCCGCTGTTTACAACACGCGAGGTTGGCCTGGCATGTGGCAAAGCGGCACGCGGACCCGATGCGACGATGGTTGGAAAGGGAAATTCCTCACACCCTTCATCCCGCAACGCTTTCTCAAGAATGCCGGCGATCTCGATCTCTTTCACGCCCGCATGAATTTTCTGAAGCGTCATAGTCAGCGCGCGAGTCGCGATTCCGCCCGCATACTCAATCAGTGCAACCTCTTCGGAGTCCTTGGACTCGCGCAGCGTCTCGACAAGTCCGTTCTGGGGGCGCCACTGATAGCGCGATCCTTCGGTCAGCAGGCGCTGGAAGTCGCGATGCAGAAGATGCGTGGATTCGAAACCGATGATTTCAAGTGGAACGCCGCGCTGCAGGATTTCCCAGAGGCCAATCCATAAGCTCGCGCCTTCGATCCGAACGTGCGCGAAATCTCCGACCTCACTCTGGACCTGCGTCTCGTACCGGAAGTCGGTGACGAGGGCGATATCGCGAGCGGTCACAAAAAGCAGCGCGCTCGATCCTGAAAATCCGGTCAGATAGCGGATATTGGGAAGCGCGCTTACCAGCAGACCATCAATATTCGATGCAGCGAGTTCCGTGCGAAGCGACGCTAACCGCGTCGACCGTCTATCCGGCATTCGTCAGCTTACGATGCAGTCCGCGCAGTGCCAGTTCATATCCGTACGTCCCCATGCCGCATACAAGGCCGACAGCGAGCTCGGCGAGATGAGAATGTCGCCGCTCCGGCTCCCTCGCAAAAATGTTGCTTAGGTGGACTTCCACGAATGGAAGATTGATCGCCGCAAACGCGTCCCTCAGTGCAAGGCTGGTGTGCGTATACGCGGCGGCATTGACAAGAGCGCCGTCTGCTGCGCCACGCAGCGCATGAACCGCATCAATGAACTGGCCTTCACCGTTGTGCTGGGAAAAAAAGATTTCGACGTCGAGTTCGGCGGCTACCTTGCGCAGCCTGCTTTCCAATTCCGGAAGCGTCGTAGTCCCATAGATATGCGGCTCGCGAGTGCCGAGCAGGTTTAGGCTCGGCCCATTCATCACGGCGATTTTCAAGAGTCGCTCAATCCGTCGAGCCACGCGCGAAAACGCAGGACATCATCCTTGGGGTTGGGGTCGGCCGACCGGGACTCCGGCATTGGCTTGGGTGCAGAATGGCGGGCCTCTATTCCGAATACACCGAATCCCGCAGTGATTTCGGCGGCCGCGCCGATCTCATCGGCGGTTACGCGCATTCGATCCGGCTTGCGCCTGATTTCTGGTTTCGCCCGACCCAGAACAGCAAAGAATTCCTCGACTGTCTGCCGCGGACGCGCAGGAGCAACGTCAACTGCGGCAAACCAGTCCTCGTTTTCCTGTCCCAGGGGAACAGATACGGGAGCAGCAGCCCATCCCCTGTCAAACTCTTCGAAATCAGGGCGCCGCTCATTGTGCTGCGACGCCTCCGGAACGTATGGAATGTGGATCGGCTCGGGACTCGGCTCGGCCACATCAACCAGCTCGATTGGTGCTGGCGTATCGAGCGCTGCCTGTCGCACCGCATGCTCGTCGGCGAGACGCTCCTCCAGCGCTGTGATTCGATCGGCAATGCGCTGGTCATTGGGCTTGGAGCGCGCGAGCTGGCGATACACGAGAAGTGCCTCGCCCGTGAATCCCTGCTGCAGGTAAAGCTCTGCAACCGTCTCAGTGATGAAAGGGCCCGCCGGCTCTACACCTGCGACTTCGTGAGAAACCCCTTCGTCCGTGGAACTGACCGGCGACTCGCCCAATTCACGAGTCCATTCTGAGGTGTCGCGGGAGAGTGAGAACTCCCCTGTTCGCATGGGATGATCCAAACCAGAAATTTCGTCTTCAACAGGAGGGGGAGGGGGAGGGGAAATTTCCGCCTCCTTCATGAGGGCGGCAGCCTCTGACTCCATATTGTCGGCCTCCGCAGCGCTCTCCAACTCCGAGGCTCCGTAACTGGGAAGGCTGAATTCAGCGGTGCGGTATTGCAAATTATCGCCGACGGCCGGAGACTCACCAGCCTCATCCATGAGGTCTGGAACAGCAAGCAATTCCTCTGAAGACTCCAGCGCCACTGGCTCCGCTAGTGACGGATGATGCTCCGTTTCCGAATCGGGCATCAGGGTACCCAGGAAGTCATCCTCCGGGACGTCTTCGTGAATAGCGGGCGGTTCGAGTGCAGGGAGATTGTCGACTTCGAGCGACTGATGCGGGCTGTCGTCCGGGGCTGCCTCTGCAAGATCGCCTTTGAAAACCTCACCCTCGTGTATCGGGTCTTGTTGCGGCGTCGGCTCAACCAGGGCAGCTGGAACCATTTCCGGTTGCGCGAACTCGCCGGATATTCGGGGCGGTATCCATTCCTGCGCCGGTTCCGTCGCGGCAACCTTCATCGCCACCTCGACAAGCCTGAGGCGGCGATTGGTATCGTGATCGCGAGGGTCGGCGGTGAGCACCTGCCGGAAGTTGTCATGAGCGACAATCAGATCGCCGCGAGACTGCGCAATGTCGCCCATGCATTTGAGCGCGATCAGGTTCTCAGGATCTAGCGCAAGTACGGTCTTGAACGATTCCGCAGCTTCGTCCATCCTGCCGGCAGCATGAAGCGCCTGTCCCAACACTACATGCCCGGCGATGTGCGCTGGCAGCTTCTCGAGGTAGATGCCGCAAATCGAGATAGCACGCTGAAAATCGCCTGCTTTCCGGTACTCATTGGCCAGGCTCGCGAAGTATCGTGGGGGATTCACTTCGAATTTTTGCTGAAGCTCGAAGATTTTCGGAGATTCGGTCATGTCGCTCCCAAGATACTTGCTTTTCGAACGTACGGTCAATCTTGGGTAGTTGGGAAAACAACGTTGTGGGTTGTGGGTAGTTGGTTTTGGGTTGAGCGGTTACTGCGTGAACTACTCGTGTATGGAGAGGCAGTAACGCACTAACCGCCCAACTCGTAACCAACCACCCACAACCCAGGACTGTCGTTTTCCCGGCTTTTCGCGCGTACCCTTTTGCCTAACTGTGTCTAACCTCTTATCTTTCAAGGCTATCCGTGAAGTCTATCCGTCCATTTTGGCCGGTTCATCAAACAAGTACCATTTAAGGAGTTTCGCCCCGTGCTGCAATCCATGCGGAGCGCCGCGAAGTACATCTGGGTCTTTCTGGTCATATTCTTCGTCGGCGGCTTCCTGCTGGCGGAGACATCTGGCCTGCTCGGCCGCGCGCAAATCACGAATTCCACACCTGTCGCCACCGTAAACGGCGAAGACATTCCCGTCACTGTATGGTACAACGCTACCCAGCAGATTGAACAGGGAGAAGCGCAGCGCACCGGCAGAACCGTCACGCTCGAAGAGCGGGACCGCTTTGCAACCCAGGCTTACGAGCAGCTGATTCGTGAAGTCCTGCTCCGCCAGGAGTACAAACACCGCGGTATCACGGTTACCGATGATGAAATCACAGAAGCCGCACGGTTCAATCCGCCGCCGCAGCTGCTGCAAAGCCCCGAGCTGCAGACCAACGGCCAGTTCGATGCGGAAAAATACCAGCGGTTCCTCTCCAGTCCTGTGGCAAGACAGGAGGGACTTCTCGTCCAGTTGGAGCAGTACTACCGCAACATGATTCCGCAACAGAAGCTCTTCGAGCAGGTGTCGGCTGACGCATATGTGACGGATCCACAGCTTTGGGATTCGTACCGGGACCTCCACGACAGCGCCCAGGTTTCCTTCGTCGCGTTTGACCCGGCCAGGATAGCTGACGCATCGGTGACGGTCGGCAACAATGAAGTTTCAGACTACTACGACAAACATAAAAAGGATCTTGAAGCGCCGGCACGCGCGCGCGTGTCAGTTCTGGTAATTCCCCGCACTGTTGGAGCGGCGGACAGCGCTATGGTTCGCGCCAAGCTGCTTGCGCTCCGGGAACGCATCCTCAAGGGTGAGAAGTTCGAGGACGTTGCGCGCGCTGAATCGCAGGATTCGGGATCAGCGGCACAGGGCGGATCACTCGGCCGCGGACCGCGCGGGCGATTCGTTCCCGACTTTGAGACCGCCGCATTTGCGCTCAAAACAGGTGAGCTTTCGCCCCCCGTGCTGACGCAGTTCGGCTATCACTTAATGCGGGTTGACGAGAAAAAGGGAGACACTCTCTCAATCCGTCATATCCTGCTGAAGCTGCAACAGAGCGATTCATCGGCTGCGTTAGCGGACCGCAAGGCAGACTCGCTTGCCCGCATTGCGGCATCGGCGGAAGATCCGAAAAAGTTCGACGAAGCCGCGCGAACGCTGAAGATCACACCCATCAAGGGTGAGGCTATCGAAGGCCAGCCGCTCACAATCAATGGTCATTTTTACCCGAGTGTCGGGTCCTGGGCATTCAAGGGCGCGAAGAAGGGTGAGAGCAGCGACCTCTTCGACTGGGAAGAGGCGTATCTGCTCGCGCGCGTGGATTCA
>JBKJPM010000123.1:0-6715 GCA_046595175.1 Gemmatimonadaceae bacterium | reverse complement strand
CCTGCCGACCGTGCTGCCACACGAAGAACATCGTCGAGCCCGGACGATACTCCCAGCGGACAACACTGTTTGCGATCAGCTCGGTAAACTTGAACTGCAGCTGCGCATCGGCAGGCGGGGTGTACGCCCTGAAACGCTTGTCATATGAATCCGAGCGTGGATTCGAGCTGAGCTCGCGCACGTCGCTGTAAGTGCCCTTCGCCACAAATGGCTGGCCATACAGCTCAAAGCTCAAGTCGCGCGTCACCGTGTAATTGAAACGCACATTCATGGCTGTTGTCTGCTGGTCCAGATGTGCAAAGCTGTAGTGTGTCAATCCGGCTTTCGTGAAATTGCCAAACCACTGCGAATCGTTGTGATCGTTGCTGAAGTCTGCACCAAGATTCAGCTGGAACTGCGGTGACAGGCGGAGGTTGAGGTACGGACTGAGGGAGGATGCGTTTGAATTTCCGTCATCACCATAGTCAAGGTTCGCCCACATTCCGCCGGAGATGCGACGCCTGCCGTCGGTGTTGACGCCGCCCCACGGATGGTATCCTCTCGACCGGCGAAGCAGTGGACCACCACGAGCACACCGGTCGCAGTAGCTCTCTGTCAATCCATCGAAGGTGCTTCCTGCATGGATGTCCCAGTTGTTCAGGAGACCCAGATGCCCGTTGAAGTTGAATGCGTTCTGGAGCCGGGCACCTGAAGTGTTCCAGCTCTCCCAGTGATTTCCGTTTAACTGAGCCCAGCGCCACTTGTTGTTCGCGTTGCGTGTCGACAGCGCGCCCCACGTGCTCCAGTCGGTGAGATCAGCACGCCTGAGATATCCAAGGTCATTGGTTTCGAAGCCGGCAGAATGCCGCACGATACTGGTCTCGAAGCGCGTCACGCCGCCGCCGTATTTTCCGAACTTCAATTGTCCCGACAGACCGGAGAGGGAAGTCGCGCCGGAATCGACGACCTGATCGTCGCCAGGCTGTTGGAAGTAGTGAACCGAATTTCGCTGCGTCCTGTAGGTCGCTTCCGGTGTGCCGAGCACTGTGGACATCGCGAGCAGTCCCGCGAGCTCATAGCGCTTATTGGCGAAGCTGTTCCGGAAGGTCGCGCCGGCTGTGTACGCGCTCTTGTGCATGTACGGATCCGACCAGTTGTCCAACGCGCGATTCACAGCGGTTCCGATGAAACTGATCCCCGCGTCCCCGCCTCGGAGATCCTGCTGCGCGCGGACGACGCTGAAATTCGTGAGCGGCTCTGCGGTGCGATCCAGCGTGCCCTGAACCTTGCGAGTCACGGCGTCCAGAACTCCGAATGCGAGACCGTTGGACGTGCGGCCGGTAAGCTTGGTCGCGGCAGCAATGGACGTGGCAGCCGGTGTCTCCGCGTCGCCATACAATCCACGCAGCGCCGGTGAACGACCAATGCGGCGGGAATAAAAAAGCCCTTCGTTAGTGGAACAATCCACGACGATATAACAATTCAGCTGGAACTGGTACAGGCCGGTCCCCTCCACGAAAAAGGGCCGGCGCTCTGAAAGAAATGTTTCGAACGCGGTGAGATTTACCACGGATGGATCCGACTCGACCTGGCCGAAATCCGGATTGATGGTCGCATCGAGAGTTGTGTTCGGCGTAAGCCCAATCTTGAGATCGCCGCCAATGCTGACTTGCTGCTTCCTTGTGTAGCCTGCGTCGCGCACGCGCTGCACATTGCGCGTGACTGTATAGGGCACAGCCTCGAAACGACGCTCCGTGCTAAGACCGACGAGCCCGCTCACAGTTCCGAGCTGGGATGAAATCCCGTTCTTTTCAGGATTGTACAGCGGCCAGCTGGATCGCTCGGTGTAGCGCTCGATGTCGCGCCAAACGCCGAATCCAAACCGGTTCTCGGCCGCGCGAGCATAACGGAGCTGCGAAAGCGGAATCTGGAATTCTGCAGTCCATCCGAGCGAGTCAATAAGCGTCGCAACGTCCCAGATGCCATTCCAGCTCTGGTCCTCATTTCCGTCGTTGCTCATCGCGTAGTCCCGCTTTACCCCGTCAGGATTTACCGCGAATTCATATCCGCTGCGCTTGTCCTTGTACGAATCCACCAGAATCTTGACCTGGTCCGAGGACCCGCGCACGTCTCGCCGCGTGAGCGCGCGCACGATGCTGTCGGGATGCGGATCGAACATGCGAACGAACACGTACAGGTTGCGCTCGTCTTAGGCGACGCGAAACTCGGTTCGATGCGTCGGGTCGACGTTCACCTTCGGCTGGAATTGCCGGAAGTTGGAATAGCGAGGTGCCTTCGCCCACGCCTCCTCCGTATCGCGCCCATCTATAGTAATGGTGCGGTCCGCGCGCACCGCCACAGCCGTGGCACTAGTGTCTGGAACAGGTGTGGCCTGCTGAAGAAGCGCGATCAGGGCTGGGAACAGGGCCGCGTGGAGCATAAAATATTCGTGGTGGTTAGGATACAGGGTGTGACAACCCAAGTTGGGATTTGGTTCGAACCGGTTAGTTGGTGCTCGCTTTCCGTTGCAATTTTCCGCAGTATGGGTACTTCACCTTACAGTGACCAATGTCTTCTATCATCCATTCGCAGACAGCAGATATTCCTGCCAACATGACAACTACGGGTTTCGACGTCGCCGGGTTTCGGATTGTCGACAATCTCGGTGTCGTACGCGGGGTAGTGGTCCGTTCGCGATCGGTCTTCGGGACCATTGGCGCAGGCTTTCAGTCGCTGGTTGGCGGCAATATCTCGATCTTTACCGAACTCGCTGAGCGAACTCGCAAGCAAGCTTTCGACACCATGTTGGTCCAGGCGCATCTCGCGGGGGCGGATGCAGTGATCGGCATCCGCTATGACGCGAACGAGTTGATGAAAGGCGTGACAGAGGTATTGTGTTACGGGACCGCCGTTCGCATGGAGCCGCTGGACGGCTGAATCACGTTTCACCAGAGATAAAGACATGACCGAACCTGCAAAGAACACGATTTGTATCTGGTACGATCGCGACGCGGAGGAAGCTGCGCAATTTTATGCGGCGACCTTTCCCAATTCATCGGTTGGAGCAGTGCACACCGCGCCCGCCGACTTTCCGTCGGGGAAAAAGGGCGACGTGTTGACGGTCGAGTTCACGGTGCTCGGCATTCCCTGCATCGGGCTCAACGGCGGACCGCAGTTTAAACACAGCGAAGCTTTTTCCTTTGCTGTTGCAACTGCCGACCAGGCCGAAACTGATCGTTACTGGAACGCGATCGTCGGCAACGGCGGGCAGGAGAGCATGTGCGGATGGTGCAAGGACAAATGGGGTGTCAACTGGCAGATCACGCCGGTGGCGCTCACGCAGGCGGTGTTTGGTGCTGATCCCGCCGTTGCGAAGCGGGCGTTCGATGCGATGATGCAGATGAAGAAGATCGACGTAGCTGCAATCGAAGCTGCGGCGCTGGGTTAGCCTCGCGCGTATTTCTGTAAATCTCTAGTCGCTCGTAGACCTGGGGATCCGAATCCGAAAAATCGTTCCTCTCCCCGGTTCGCTCTCAACCGAGATCGTTCCCCCGTGCGCATCGACAATTCCCTTGACGATCGTCAGCCCCAGGCCGACTCCGCGCCGGTCGCCACGTCGAGCCTGCCAGAAATGGGTGAACAGGTGGGCTTGCTGATCTTTGGTCATCCCATCTCCTGTATCCTCGACGGTGATGCATACATCCTGCTCTTCCTCGAGCGCCTCCAACTTCACCAGTCCACCTTCTGGCGTGAACTTGACGGCGTTGCTAAGCAGGTTGTCGAGAGCTTGCAGTAAACGATCGCGATCTCCGGTTATGCACAGCGAGGGGTCGGCTGACGAGACTTCCACGGTGACGCCCCTTTGCTGAGCCTGCGATGCAACTCCCTGCGATGCGTCGCGCAGCAAATCAGTCACGATAACCGGCCCGCGCTCGATCTCCAGGCCACCGCGTTCCGCACGTGTCACATCCAGAAGATCGCGGATCAGCCGGTCAGCTCGCCGTGCCGACCGGCCAATAGCGCCAATCTGCCGAGCGACCACAACCGGATCCGCAGTCGCCTTCCCATCCAGCAGCTCCAGTAGAAAGCTGGCGCTCATCTGGATGGTGTGCACCGGATTGCGTAGGTCGTGCGACACTACCGCTAGTACCTCGTCCCGCGCACGCGTCGCCGCCTGCGCTGCGCGGTAAAGTGTTGCATTCTCCAACGCAGATGAAACGCGCCGTGCGATTTCGTCCACTAACCAAAGGTCGGAGGTGTCGTAGTCACGCTTGCCCGAGGCAAACAAAAGCGTACCGATACGACCCTGCCGACCGCTTAACGGCGAAGTCACGACGTTTGTCATGCCGAGCGCCACAAGAAATTCCGGAGCCGGCTCGATCGCGCTCACGTCGCGGACACCGGGCATATCGAGGTGCGGATCCTCAAGTAGTTCGCAGAGCCGGGCCTCCTTCGAAGGATCGATATGGCGGCAGATGGTTCGCCCCGGGTTAGCTTTGTCCTGCAAGCGAACGACACCTATTTCGCCCAGGAGCGGCAGGGCAATGCGCATGGCTGAACCAACGGTCACCTCATGATCGAGCGACGAAGCGAGCTTCTCTCCCGCATCCGCAAGCAGCTGCAAAGCCTGGGCGGTACGGCGCTGGCTGGTGACGTCGCGGAAGGTTACCACTGCACCTGCCACTATGCCGTCAATCAGCAGCGGGGAAGACGTGCAGTCCGCGGCCACCGCCGTTCCATCGCGCCGCCACAGGACAGTATCCTGCACTCGCACGGACCGGCCGTCACGGAACGCATGGAAGAGCGGGCAATCCGCCTCCGGGAATGGTGTGCCGTCGGGGTAATGATGATGCACCAGCTCGTGCATGTTGCGACCGAGCACCTCTCCGGGAGAAAATCCCAGAATGTGCGAAGCTGCCGGGTTCACCATGGTGCATGAGCCATGGGTATCCAGGGTGTAGATGCCGTCGCTGCTGGAGGCAATCACTGCGGCACGCTCGCTCGCCACGACCAGGGCTTCGCGCGCGGCGCGGTCGGCTTCCCGGAGCGCGGTGCGGAGATCGAGCTCCGTGCGGAGCAGCTCACCAAGCTGTCGCAGTGTATCAACCTCCGATTCCGTCCACATGCGTGGCTTCGTGTCGATAGCGCAGAAGCTGCCGAGTACCTGGCCGTCAGACGACTGTATTGGAATGCCGAGGTACGCAACGACTCCTATCTCGCTGACGGCAAGATTGTCGCGCACCAGTGGATTCTCGCGTGCGTCGGATACGATCAGGGGGGCGGCCTGCGCGACAACGTGCTGGCAGAACGAGTGCGTGAGCGGTGTCTCTCGGCGACTGGCCCACGGCTCCGGCAGGCCGTGTTGACTCTTGAAGAACTGGCGATGGTCGTCTACGAGCGAAACGAGTGACACAGGCACACCAAGCAATGCCGAGGCAAGGCGTGTGATGCGATCAAAACGATCCTCGGCCGGGGTATCAAGCAGCATCGACCGCTCGAGTGCGCTTAGCCGGGCAGGGTCGTCGAGAATCGGCTCGCGTTCCGGGTCACCCACGGGGTCAGTCACGAACCTTTTCAACGCAGTAGTCGTGCCGCAAGCGGCGCCATGGTATACACGCTACTTCACCTTCATGCAGGTATCTGCTTGAGCGCCATTGGAGTGAGAATAGGGCTACGGTATCCCTCACCAGCAGGCCCAATGCCGAGTGGGTTGAACCTGTGGACTATTGTACACCAGAGAGTACTGGAGTACATTTAAGTGTACATTAGTCCGATGGAGGGGCCGGGAATGCAGAAAAAAACCAAGCATGTTTCAGAGGCCACAACTGATTCTACGGGAACCTACCGTGCGGCCGACGCGCGCAGGAACTTCTTCCGCATCCTCCAGGACGTGAGTTCCGGCTCCGTAAAGTCACCGGTCCTGATCCGCCACAAGGGGCTCGCCGACGACGTCGCCATTGTCAACGCGAGGGAGTTTCAGGAGTCCCGGATGCTCCTCAAGTCTTTACTCAAGGCGCGTGCCGGTTCGTTTCGCCTTGCTGGCAGCATGACCGTTGATGGTGACGTCGAGGACATAATCGCCGAAGGGCGCGCGGAAGACACTGCCGCTTCCACCCGCCGCCTTCGCCGGGCGTGATCGCAGTCACGGACACGCATGCGTTGATCTGGGCTGCGACGGGCAAGACTGCCCGTCTCGGTCGCAGCGCGCGCCGCTACTTCGCAAAGGCGGAAAAACGCACAGGCAACGTGGCGATTCACGTGCCCTCCATTTGTCTTGTCGAGGTCAGTGAAGCAATTGAACGCGGTCGCATTTCGCTCAAGCTTCCCTTCGACAGATGGGTGGAGGCGCTATTTGCCGCCGGACCATACATTCCCGCGGACCTGACCAGCGATGTAGTTGTCGCCGCCCACTCTTTGCGCGCCATACCGTTAAGACGCGATCGCCTGATAGCCGCGACGGCACTCGTACTAGAATGTGACCTGCTCAGCCGCGACGACCAGATCGTGAAAGCCACTAGAGGCAGGGTCAACGTAGTCTGGGACTGAGTCCGCCACCTACTGGACAACTTCCCTCCGCATTCGCACAATCCCTGAATGAAAACCGAGCAATCCCGTTGGGTTCGCGCCTTCATCTTCGGTATCCTCGCCGAAGTCGCAACAATTGCATCGATCATTATTACGGTGCTGATCTACAAGCAGCTGGTCGCTCGCGGTTTAACTAATGTGGAGTACGGAA
>JBKJPM010000241.1:0-4560 GCA_046595175.1 Gemmatimonadaceae bacterium | reverse complement strand
CCAGTAATTCGCTGAGTGTCGTTGCGTCAACTGGAGTGGGCAAGGAAGGACTCCCGGCGATCTGGGTGGATGATCCGCATAGCGTGTCCGCTCGCGTTTTTCGAACCGAGCACGAAGTTGTGAGTGAACCGGACGAGCCTGTAGGCTTTGTGGAGCAATCATACCGGCGCGGTGTGATGCTCTCAGTCCCAATCATGTGGACTACTCCGCAGGGAGGCCTGCCGCTCGGCGTGATAAATCTGTCCGGACGGACATCACGCTCTCCGTATACAGCCGGCGATCAAAAACTTGTGCGCGCCATTGCAACCCAGATCGGGACCGCGATTCAGAACGTCCGGCTGGTGAAGTCTTCGGTGGAACAAGATCGTCTCCTTCAGGAGATGTATCTCGCGCACGACCTGCAGATGAAGCTGCTGCCGAACCCATCGGTGGCCTTGCCGCTCGCGAAGGTGACGGCACGCGTCGTACCCGCTGAGAGTGTGGGAGGGGATTTTTACCATCTCTTCCGGTTGCAGAACGAGTGTACCGGCGTGATGATCGGCGATGTGTCTGGTCATGGCTACAGGGCTGCGCTCATCATGGCTCTCCTCATGAGTGCGTCTGCGATTCACGCGCAAAATTCTGAAGGGCCGGCGGAAATGCTGTCCGCCCTCCTGGATTCATTGCGTGAAGAGCTGCGCACAACCGAAATGCACGTCTCGGTTTTTTACGCGATCATCGACCACAAGAGCCACGGGATCCGGTATGCCAACGCAGGGCACCCGCATGCGTTCATTTATGGCGCGACCGAAAAGTTTGAGCGCCTGCAGGCGATAGATCCGCCGCTTGGAATGGTGGAATCAGCCCCAACCGAGCTTGGGTATCCCTGGCGCGCCGGCCACGATCTCATGGTTCTCTTTACCGATGGGATCAGCGATGCCAGAAACGCCGCCGACGAGCGGCTTGGCGAGGAAATAGTTCTGGAGACGATTCTCGCGCATAAGGACGGCACAGTCGAGGAGATTTCGATGCATGTCTTCGATCTGCTCGACGAGCATATGGGTGATATTCCGCCCCGCGACGACCTGACGCTTGTACTGATAAAAACGTAGTGGTGGGCTCGCGCGACAGCGGCGGATTTCCGCCGGTCCTGAAAAAGTTCGGACAGCATTTCCTGAATGATGCGCGCGTGCTGGCAGCGATCTCGGACGCGACTGATGCTTCCAAAGCAGATACTGTCGTTGAGATTGGACCGGGAAGGGGAGCGCTCACGGAGTTATTGGTGGAGCGCGCGGGAAAAGTGATAGCTGTCGAATTGGATCGCGCCCTTGCTACGATCCTTCGCGACAAATACAGGCGGAGCGATAACGTTGATATCGTTGAAGCCGATATCCTGAAAATCTCGCCCGGAGAACTTGGAGGGGCGGGCTACATTCTCGCTGGCAATGTCCCGTATTACATCACGACTCCGATAATCTTCCACGCGCTAATTCCGCCACTCCCGAAGCGCGCGGTGTTTCTTGTCCAGGCAGAAGTCGCCGAACGCATGACATCGCCGCCGGGATCCAAGGAATACGGCGCACTGTCGGTGAATCTCCAGACGATCGCCAAAGTGGAGATTCTGATGCGCGTTCCCGCAAGCGCATTTCATCCTCCGCCAAAGGTCGAGTCTGCGGTAGTGCGGATAACCCCCGGCGAAGTTCCCGAAGGGCTCGACTTAGTGAAGTTTCGGGGATTCGTGCAGGGACTTTTCGGGCAAAGACGGAAACAGCTGCAGAAGAGTCTTAGAACTGTGGCGGACCTGAGCCCGGCGGATTCTCAGGAATTGCTGGCGCGCGTAGGTATCGATCCCTCGCAGAGGCCGGAAGAAATCTCGCCGGGGAAGTTTCTGCAGCTGTTCTGGAAACTGCCAAGTACAACTGCGACAGGGAGCGAGGGAGCGAGGGATACGGGCGGAGTGTTTCTGGGTTAACAACATTGATAGCAATGCGCACCGGGAGAAGCTTGTCGCAAACCATGAAGTCCTCCGCAGTTATCCCTCGCTCCGTCGCTCCCTGTCGCAGTTAACGAAGTCAGTCCCCGCCGCGATTGGTGAGGGCGAACGAAAGACCTTCCAGTTCCAACGCCATATTCACTGTGCGAACCGTCACATCGGGAGGCACCACCAACTGCATGGGCGCAAAATTTAGGATGGCTTTGATACCCGCACCTGTAACTCGATCCGCAACTGACTGAGCGTATTCGGGCGGAATCGCCAACACGGCGATATCAAAACCTTCCTTCTCAGCGTCCTGCTCGATCCGGCTAACATCGCGCACCGACAATGAATCCACGGCCATTCCCACCTTGTCTGCATCGCTCTCATAGATCGCCATCACATGGAATCCGCGCTTGGAGAAAGCTTCGTAGCGGGCCAGGGCGGTGCCGATCTTTCCCGCCCCGATTATGCAGACCCGCCATTTGCGGCCGAGCCCGAGAATTTCGCGGATGTTTACACACAGCTCGTTGACCGAGTAGCCCAGGCCTCTCTTCCCGAAAGATCCAAAGAAAGAGAGATCCTTTCGGACCTGGGCGGATGTTGTTCCGCCAAGTTTGGCGAGCTCGTCGCTCGATATGGTTCTTTGTCCGCGTCCCTCGATTTCCTCGAGGAAACTCAGATACAGGGAAAGGCGGCGGACAGTCGATTCAGCTATGCGTTTCACAGGTGGCGCGTGGGCTTGTGAATTAGTTCACAAGTTATCCAACCACCTTAATTCCGGCAAGAAAAAGTCTGCTCCCAGCGCTAACTTTCTGTTTCGATGTCACAATACGACTCTCCAGGCGTGCGGCTGTCCGAACCGGACTCTTTTCTTACCACGCGCGCCGCTGACTACCTGAAAACAGGCTCCGCGGACGCCGTTGACCTCATCAGCTACGTCTGTAATCTCCCCGGTGCCCCGAAGGTGGTCGCGGAGCACCTCGCGGAAGCCATGTTCATGGGCCGACCCGACTTCGCGCGCGGCCTGGACGGGAAGTGGTCGCTCGTAAAGGAGCGGCAGGTCGAGAAAAAGCGGGATCAGGCTGCGGTGCTCGCCCAGATCGTGGAAACGATTGCTGTAGCGGACGGCTCGCCCGCGCCTGATTATTTCGAGTCCGCAAACGACGATTCGCCCAGGCTGCGGGACATGTCTTTTGTTGTCGTGGACACAGAGACAACAGGGACGAGTCCATTTTGGGGTCACCGGATGACTGAATTCGCAGCAGTAGTTGTGGAGCGCGGCGAAATCGTGGAAATGTTCGAGTCGCTGATCAATCCCCGCCGGCCAATTCCATCCATGGTATCAGCGATAACAGGAATCACTTCCTCCATGGTCCAGAATGCGCCGGTGTTCCGTGAGATTGCCCCGCGCGTGGAAGCAATGCTGGAAGGCCGGGTTTTCGTTGCGCACAACGTCGGGTTCGACTGGCGCTTTGTGGAAAGCGAAATTGCCACGGCGACCGGGCGCAATATTAGCGGGCCGCAGCTCTGTACTGTCAGGATGGCGAAGAAGGTCCTACCCAATCTTCAGCGTCGCTCACTCGACCATGTGGCAAATTTCTGCGGAGTTGAGATAGTAAACCGGCACAGGGCTGGCGGAGATGCAGTCGCGACTGCACACTGTCTCACCTATATGCTGAAGCGCGCGGAAAACATGGGAGTGGAACGTTGGACCGACCTCCAGTGCCTGATTCGCATGCGCAGAAAAGTGAAACGCAATAAGCGCCCATCAGCGATGCCAGGACCAATCTCAAAGGATACAACTGCATGACGATGCCCCAACCGCTGGTTCAGGATGTCCAGCTAGGAGACCTGAAAATCTTCGCGATTCAGGCGGGCGGCCAGCGGCTGGATGGGGGGGCGATGTTCGGCGTCGTGCCAAAGCCTCTCTGGGAAAAGCGCATTGCGCCCGATGAGCGGAACCGCATTCAACTTGGCATGCGCTGTCTCCTGATCATGCATCCATCGGGACCAATTGTCGTTGACACAGGAGCGGGGAACAAGGAAACGCAAAAATTCCTGGACATTTATGGAGTCGAGAATTCGGGAGCGAACAGCCGCACGTCACTGGAAGACGGTCTCCGACAGGCGGGGGTGGCGCCGGAAGACGTGAAGATTGTCATCAACACGCATCTCCACTTCGATCATGCAGGCGGCAATACGTATGTGGATGAATCTGGAATAGTTAAGCCGACTTTCCCGAATGCACGTTACATAGTCAAGGGAGGCGAGTACGATTACGCCACTCACACAAATGAGCGAACAGCGGCGAGCTACTTCGAGCGCAATTTCGTTCCCCTCCAGACGTCAGGCCAGCTCGAATTAGTGAGCCGGGAGAAGGAGATCGTGAAGGGCGTGCGAGTGGTTCCGACACCCGGTCATACCCCCTTCCACCAGAGTGTCCTGATCGAATCCAAGGGTGAGCGCGCGTTCTACCTGGGCGACCTGTGCCCAACGCACGCACACCTTCCGCTTCCATGGATCATGGGGTACGACGTCGAGCCGTTAGTGACGCTCGAGACCAAGCGCCGAATATTCAAGCAGGCGGAGGATGAGGACTGGCT
>JBKJPM010000227.1:0-2813 GCA_046595175.1 Gemmatimonadaceae bacterium | reverse complement strand
ATGGGTTTACCCCATCGAGCCCGCGCTCAGACTCATCGTGGATGCGTTCGAATGGTCGGCAGAGCACGCGCCACAGTGGAATACAATCTCGATCTCCGGATACCATATAAGAGAAGCGGGTGCGACGGCGGCGCAGGAGCTCGCGTTCACGCTTGCGGACGGATTCACATATGTGGAGCGCGGAATTGCGCGCGGGCTGGACGTGGATTCATTTGCGCAGCGGCTCTCGTTCTTCTGGGATATTCACAACGACTTTTTTGAAGAAATTGCAAAGCTTCGCGCGGCCAGACGCATATGGGCGCGTCACATGCGCGATCGCTATGGAGCAAAGGATCCCAAGTCGCTCATCATGCGATTCCATTCACAGACTGCCGGTGTAACGCTCACCGCGCAGCAGCCGATGAACAACATCGTGCGTGTTGCGTACCAGGCGTTGGCGGCAGTGCTCGGCGGAACCCAGTCGCTGCATACCAATTCGATGGATGAAACGCTTGCCCTCCCAACTGAGGAATCCGTGCAGGTTGCGCTTCGCACGCAGCAGGTGCTCGCGTACGAGACTGGAATACCAAATGTTATCGACCCGCTCGGTGGATCGTATTACGTCGAGAAGCTCACCAATGACATGGAAGCGGAAGCGGAAGATCTATTCCGCCAGATAGAAGAGCAGGGGGGAGTAGTTCGCGGGCTGGAGACTGGCTGGCTGCAGAAGAGAATTAACGAGTCAGCTGCCCGTCAGCAGTGGGAGATTGAGCAGCGCCGGAAGCTTGTGGTCGGCGTTAATGAGTTCGTTACCGACGAACCGGAGTTGACGATTCCCTTGTTGAAGATTGGAGATACTGAGGCGCATCAGAAGGAGCGAATGGCGAAACTGCGCGCCGAGCGGGACAATGCGCTCGTCCAGCAGCGACTGAGTGAGCTGAGGGAAGCGGCGAAGGGATCGTCAAATCTGATACCGTTCATACTCAATGCTGCGCGTGCGTATTGCACTTTGTATGAGATTCGTGCGGCGATGGAAGACGTGTTTGGGGCTTATCGGGAGCCGGTGTTCTTTTAAGACTGAATGCACCTTTTTAGATGGGCGCCTCAGCAGCCGGTGACATAGTTAACAAGAATGTCCGTCAATTCTGGAGTGGTGGATGCCGAGCGATAAGACCGACGCCTTGACCAGGTGGCTTCTGTCCTGCGGTGCCATTGGCGGATTCGGATTCATTGCGGTCTTCCTGATTGCAGGCGCCATTCGCCCACACTATGACATGCTATACCAACCTGTCAGTGCGCTGAGTCTCAGCGCTGGCGGTTGGGTTCAGATAGCCAACTTCATCGTCACCGGACTCCTGATGCTCGCATGTGCTCTGGGTCTACGTCGCGCGCTCACCCCGGGGCGTGGCGCGACCTCGGGGCCGATCCTGATCGGCATCTACGGACTCTGCCTGGTTGGCGCGGGCGTCTTCGTCACAGATCCCGGCTTCGGGTACCCGCCCGGGGCTCCCTCAGGCGTTCCAACCACAGGTAGCTTGCACGGCACGTTGCACACTCTGATCTCGCTTGTAGTGTTCGTGTCTGTGTCGATAGCGTGTTTCGTATTCGCCAGCAGGTTCTCCGCGCAGCCGCATAGTCGCGCATGGGCCGTCTACTCCTTCCTCACGGGTCTTGCCGTGCCGGCCTTTATTGTGGCCGCTTCTGCGGCGTGGTTCAGCGGCGGTCCCGGCGGGCTCTTCCAGCGACTGAGCATTTCTGCGGGTTGGGTATGGGTAGGTCTGCTGGCGATACGCACGATTCTCGGGCTGCGAAGCCAAGCGGAGCCACGCAGATGGCCGATCGACTCGACGTCGTCCGACCGGACCCCATGACCTCCCGCTCTGTTAGGATCTTAACTGGACCTCCTGCCGCTTCGAAGTTGTTCCGCATCGCGAACAGATACAGTACTCTGCGCTTACCACGATAAAGTCAGTTGAGTCGTCGCAATTGGGGCACTGGCCTTTAATTATCGGCTGCATCTGCGTCTGCAGGCCGTTGCGGACAAGCCGCGCTGCCATAACCATCGGGGGAACCGCGCCCACGGGACAAAGTGCGCCGGAGCAGTGCTCGCCAATTTCCAGGCAAACGACCTCGGCGTCGTGAATCGGCGAAGGATAGTCTTCACATGCCTCGTCCGTGAGCACGAGCCGGACGTTATGATCGCAGGCAGAGCAGTAGGCATCGACGGTTTTCATCCAACCTCCCTTGTTCCTGCGCGGCGGCAGCACCGCAACGCTGTTTATTGTTTGTTCCTATCCCTCTGTAATCAGGTCAATGGAATCACTTCGGCACTTGGATCAATTCTTCGTGCGATGACAAGCGCGGCATCTTTCGGCAGGCCGAAGACGGAGGTCGAAGCAGCGTCAGCATGAATGCAGCTACCGGCGAGTACGGTTGCGCTGTGAAATGGTGTGCGCCGTGGTGCTGCTGTATCGGGATCCATCAGATGGTGATAACGCTTGCCATGCCACATAAAGAAGCGTTCATAATCACCGGAGGTTGCCACTGCGCGGTCGCTCACTCTTAGCGTTGCGGCCAGTCCGCGCGGATCGTGCGGCGAGCGAATGCCAACCGTCCATGGCTCTCCCTCCGGCGAACTTCCGAGCGCAAACAAGTCTCCCCCAACCGTGACGATCGCATGCTTCACTCCACGTTGGCGCAGAGCCGCAGTCGCCCGATCGATGGCGTATCCCTTGGCGATAGCGCCAAGATCGAGGCGGATATCCGGATCATCGAAGCGAACCCGCGGTGAGGCGGGACCTTCCTCGATATCAACTTTGCGCCAGAATCCGCGG
>JBKJPM010000138.1:0-4047 GCA_046595175.1 Gemmatimonadaceae bacterium | reverse complement strand
AAACGGCTTCATTCCAGTCTGGGGTATTATTCCCCAGTCGAGTTCGAATGCTTGGCAAATGCCCAGTAAAGTGTCTAATAAATCGGGTGAAGATCACAGGCATAGCCTTCCAGCTTTCAGGATCCGCCGGATGCATCGGCAGGACGGGCCGCATGATTGCTAACGACTTCCAATACCAGCTTGCGTTCGTCACTGAACAGCTCCGTGCGTACCACTGCGATATTACGGCCGCTTTGCAAGACGGTCGAGCGTGCGGTGATCACCTTGCCCTTGCCTGGACTGATGTACCACGCCGAAGCGCCGGTGAGCAGCGGGTGGTCGGGTACCGTAGCCTCTGCGGTGGCGAGTGCTGCGTGGAGCAGAAATCCTCCCTGCACATGGCCGACGCGGTTGCCGATATGCTGACCGACTGTCAATCGGCCGGTCGCGCGTTGCGCAGTGTGCTTGATCCGCGGATTGCACAACGGGCCTAGCAAGTCACCGTTTTGCGCCTCGCGCAGGGCCTTCTCCACGCTGCGTATCGTGACTTTTTCGACAGCTTCAAGTTCACTCTTTTTGAGCAGCGGCCACTGGTTGCCGTTCTCGCCGCCCTCCCACAACGCGCCGCGCACTACCACACCCTGAGGTGGAGGCGGCGCAACCCAGGTGCCGGACATGCGCATGACCTCCCGGTCTTCGCAGGTGATACGTCCAGTAGCAATACACTCAGGCAGCGCAGTGACCGGTGAGAATCCGCTACCACGCCCACTCGCCGTCAGCCGGCCTCGCGCGGGTTCGCTCGTGAATTCGACCCTGAGCATCAAAGTCGCGGTGCGTGAATTCGGATCGACAAACGTGCGGATCGCGCCCGCCAGCGCGATGTCCGCCAGGTAGAGCAACGCGGCGCGGCTCACGATGCCATTCGCGTCAGCGCAATGCGGTCCCGGATCGATGGTGAATTCCACGCCTTCGGTCTCGAAGCGCTGCGCAGTGATGTTGAAAAAGTAACCCGCGAAATGCAGGCCCGGCGCGCGGTTGCTGGAGATTGCGCGCAGCGTCTGCTTGCGGATGAATTCGGTGTCCTGCGTGGAGAAACTCAACTTGGAATTCCTAGGGTGGTTATCGCGTGCAAGCGCCCGCAATATTACCAAAACCGCTCGCGCGAACTAAATCGTGCGTGACACGCAATGATAAAACACAGGCCACCCGGCTCAAGCTTGAACGATTTATGAGCGCAGGAATGGGCGTGAATTGAGGTCGACTTTACCTTTAATCCAAATCGACGGTTGTCACCGGCGAAAACATTGGTCTAGGCGAGATAACCACGCATTCTTCGAGCGGATTCTATCGAATGAAAACCCATATCTCGGGTCCGACTGGGCGCGCTTAACATCATCCAGCTTCTTTTCTTGGCCGTTTGAAGCATAATAGCAACCGGCATACAAACCGGCACATAATCCGGTTCAAATATCCACGTTATTAGTATAATTGACTGTTATTTATACTAAAATTTAACTATTAATACCGAATATAATCCGGTATATTACGCTGATGAATGTGACGAAAATGGAACCCATGGTCCCCGAGGAGACGTCTCGTCTACTCGACGACGAGATCCTTCCTCTGGTCGCGGAGGCGAATCAGCTCGCTGGTCGCATTCATCCAATCTTGCGCGAGTCGATCGGCGACCTCGTGCGATCTATGAATTGTTATTATTCGAACCTGATCGAAGGCCATGACACTCATCCGCGCGATATCGATCGCGCCTTGGCGAACGACTTTTCGTCCGAGCCGAAGAAGCGCGACCTGCAGAAGGAAGCCGTCGCCCACATTCACGTCCAGCGGTTAATCGATACCGGTCGTGATCCCGATGCTTGGCCCGCGTCGGCGGCTTATGCGTCATGGTTGCACGAGGAATTCTGCTCGCGCTTACCACCTGAAATGCTGTTTGTCACCGACGAGAAAACCGGCAAACGGCTTGCGATCGTCCCAGGTGCCTGGCGCAAGCGCGACGTCCAGGTGGGACGTCACGTTCCGCCGCCGCACCAAGACCTCGCGCGCTTCATGACGCGGTTCGACGCGGCTTATAGTTCTCCGCCACTCAGCAGGACGCGTCAGATCCAAACGGTCGGAGCCGTCCATCACCGATTGCTGTGGATCCACCCTTTTCTCGACGGCAATGGCCGGGTTGCGAGGTTGATGTCGCATGCGCTTTTCAAGCGGCTCGACATCGGTACGAGCCTATGGTCGGTTGCCCGCGGGCTCGCCCGAGATGAGGATCGTTACAAGACCCTGCTCGCCCAAGCCGATGGGCCTCGCGAAGGCGACCTTGACGGTCGGGGAAATCTCACCCAACGCGGCCTGATCGAGTTCTGTAAATTCTTCCTCGTCCGGTCGGTCGATCAGATTCGCTTCATGAGCGGCCTGCTTGAGCCGGCGACGCTACTGACGCGCATGGAGATTTATATTGAGGAGGAAGTTCGAGCCAAACGACTGCTGCGCGGCAGCATCGCAGTGCTGCGCGAGGCGGTGCTGAGCGGCGAAGTCGAGCGATCCAAAATTCCGGCTCTCACCGGATATGAAGAGCGGGGCGCACGCAATGTGACTGCGGGGCTGGTAGACCGGGGCATGCTAACAGCTACGACGCACCGTGCGCCTCTCCGCCTTGCCTTCCCAGCCGACATCGCCGAACGCTGGTTCCCGAATCTATATCCCGCAAATGCTGGATCACGACCATGACCGAGAAGCTCGTCGAACTCATCCGGCGGTTCGCAATGGAACGGGCCAAGGTCAATTGATTCAACAATTAAAATTCGAGCGTGGCGCTTTACCCTCTCATTGCCGCATGGATGGAGCGCGAGCAATAATCTTAGCCGCGCACCGCCGCCTCAATTCTGGCGACGTCGATCTTCCGCATCTCCATCATCGCATCGAACGCGCGCTTGGCGGCAGCGGGATCGGGATTGGTTATCGCCCGGGTCAGAGCGATAGGCGTAATTTGCCATGACAAACCCCATTTGTCCTGACACCAGCCGCACTCACTCTCTTTACCGCCGTTGCCGACGATCGCGTTCCAGTAACGATCTGTTTCGGCCTGGTCAGCGGTTGCAACCTGAAATGAGAATGCCCAGTTGTGCTTGACCGCAGGTCCGCCATTGAGCCCGAGGCAGGGAATGCCCATCACGGTAAATATGACTGTGAGCACATCGCCTTTCTTCCCGGACGGAAAGTCTCCCGGCGCCCGATACACTGCACCAACGGATGAATCGGGAAAAGTCTTCGCGTAAAACCGCGCCGCGTTCTCGGCGTCGCCATCGTACCAAAGGCAAATCGTGTTCTTTGCTGGATTAACCATGTTGCTATTCCTCATAATGGCCCATTCGTCGCCGGAGTTAAACCGACGACAAGCAGGGTCAGCGTAACTTTTACGTCAGCCGACGAGTTGATTTGTCTCTTCGTTGAACCGTCCATTGCTTCCATCGATTGCCTCGACCGCCACCTGAAAAGTCAGGGATGCTGATCAGGTTTCCCCGCTAACTACCTCTTCACCCCGCGGCATCGTCGCCATCACTTCTCCGAGGCGAACTTCGCGTCCGGGCGCCCATGAAGGATTGAACTGCACTGTGTCCTTCGGGAACAACATCACCACCGTCGAGCCGAGCATGAATCGTCCCATCTCGTCGCCTTTCTTATAGACGAGCCGCTGTGCATCGTATTTCCATTCGCGGACTTCGCGTAACGGAAGCGGATTAACGACACCTTCCCAGACCGTCGCCATGCTGCCGACGATCGTAGCTCCCACGAGCGCCACCACGAATGGGCCCTGACTTGACTCGAAGACGCAGACGACGCGCTCGTTGCGTGCAAACAACTCGGGCACGCCGCGTGCCGTGACTGGATTGACCGAAAACAAGGTGCCCGGCACGAAGATCATTCGCATCAGACGTCCATCGCAGGGCATGTGAACGCGGTGATAGTCCTTCGGGCTCAGATAGAGGGTGGCAAAGCTGCCGTGCTGAAACTGCGCGGCCAGATCGCGGTCGCCGCCGACCAGCGCCACGGTCGAGT
>JBKJPM010000140.1:0-3381 GCA_046595175.1 Gemmatimonadaceae bacterium | reverse complement strand
CGAACGGAAGCACTGCCACCGACTTAGCGGCAGAAACGACCGGGCTCGGCATGGTCTGTGTATCGGTAGGCGTTGCAAGGGAGCCGGAAGCAAGTGCCTGCGCAAATAGCGAGAGCGATGAGTAACGCGCCGAAGTATCTGTAGACATTGCCCTGCTCAGTGCCTTTTCGACGGCAGGAGGAACGCCTGGCCTCATTTCCGTAACCGGTCGCACCGATCCGGAGAATCTTTTCGCCAGAACAGCCTGCGCCGTAGGTCCCGTGAAGGGACGCTCACCAGCGAGCATCTCATACAAAACGCACGCAAGGCTGTATTGATCGCTTCTCCCGTCAATCACCGTCTCACCCGATGCCTGCTCCGGACTGACATACGCTGGAGTGCCCACCATCATACCCGTCTGCGTTAGGGTCTCGGATCCGCCAACACTGACCGCCTTCGCAATCCCGAAATCCATGATCATCGCTTCACCTTCATGCAGCATCACGTTCTCGGGTTTTACATCCCGGTGTACGACGCCCTGCCGGTGAGCGTAGTCCAGACCTGATGCCATTGTGCGCGCAATATGCAGCGCCTCATCGATTGGCAGCTGGCTCTGGCGGTCCAGTCGCTCACGCAATGATTCCCCCTCGACATACGGCATGACGTAATACAGGAATCCGTCCGCAGCACCGGAGTCAAAGAGCGGGAGTATATGTGGATGATTCAGGCGCGCGGCGAGTTTGATTTCCCGCAGGAACCGTTCGGCGCCCATCGATTCCGCGAGGTCGGGGTGTAGAATTTTCAAGGCAACAATTCTGTCGTGTTTGACATCCTGCGCGAGGAAAACCGTGGCCATGCCACCGCGCCCCAGCTCTCTATCTATTGAATATGCGTGGGAGAGCGCCGATCGTACCCGCTCAATGGGTGTATTCACCTTGCCAATGTATCAGACGATCCCGGAGGTGCAAGATAACCAACCCTCACACGTTCCCGTACTTCGTGTTCCGGATCATGGTGAATCCCTTTATCAGTTCGCGAATACCGTCGTCCAGCGAAACGGAGGTCTTGAATCCAGTCTTTTCAATTTTCGCCGCAGATCGCGCATTCTACACACTCACAGAGAGTGTGCGCGAGGACGATATGCACTTCCTGGATGGTACTTGTCAACTTGCCAGGCGCGACGATGCAGTGCGTCGCCAGATCCTTCGCCTTCCCGCCGTCGCCGCCGGTAAAAACAATACTGGGGATTCCCTGCTTCGCGCACTGCTCGAGCGCCTTCAGGATGTTCGTCGAACGACCGGATGTCGTAATGCCGAGAAAGACATCCTTCTCCGTGGCCTTGCCCGCGATCTGCCGGGCAAAAATCTGCTCGTAACCGTAGTCATTTCCAATTGCGGTAATAATCGAGCTATCGACGGTAAGCGCCTCTGCGGGAAGCGGATTCCTGTCCCTTGCGAGCCTGCCGACAAATTCAGCGGCAAGATGCTGCGAATCAGCTGCTGAACCGCCATTGCCCGCAACATATAAACGGCCGCCGCGCTCGTACTTGCCCACAAGCATTTGTGTTGCATCATCGAAGGCGGTAAGGAGCGCGGGATCGGCAAGCAAGAGCCGCTTGGCTTCGATCGATGCTTCGAGATTTTTTGCGAGGCGGGCTGTTGGAGTTAGCATGGGCGTTTAGGCGCCCAGAATCTCCGGAGCGCGGTAGTAATCAGATGGTAAACCGATGTCGAGGAACGTTCCGGAAAATTCAACCCCGTACATCCGCCGGCCTGCGGCCATTGCCGAGGGAAATATCTCTTTTTCAAGAGACACCTTTTGACCTGCAGAAAAACCAGATTCTGTCAGCTCCCGGGGACTCACCCAATATACACCTCCATTGGCCAGACCCCCCAAGTCCTTTTTCGCGTTCAACGCCGCAATTTCACCCTCGGCGCCAATGCTCACGGCCGTGTACCTGCCCCCAGCGGGAATCCTGAACAGTGAAAAACACCAATCGGCGTTACGGGACTCTGCAAAGCCCCGCAGTTCCGCCAGCGGCACCGTGAAAAAGGTGTCCCCATTCAGGACCAGGAACGAATCTTCCGAATCCAGCTTGTTCGCGGCCAGTATACCAGCCGCAAGCATATCCAACAAACGATCTGCACTAATGCGTTTGCACGTAGTTCTCACTCAAACCGCACCTCCCGTGGAAATGCAAAAAAGCACCACAGGCAAAATGCCAATGATGCTTTTAGGACAGTAATCGGGACGGCGGGATTTGAACCCGCCACCCCCCTGAGCCCCATCAATACTATCCCAGTAGCAAATTGCAACTAGATGCAGTGTTCCCGCAGTGAACTGCTGCAAATGCGCAACCTGACTTTAATTATCGCGCAAAATGCAGGCATGTGTTCAGGGATTGTTCAGGGAGAGCGTCCGCCCCGCCGGCTAAAAGAAAGAGCAGAACGGTCACCGACTCCGCGGCACGTTCAGGCGTTGCAAAGCCAACGTGTGGATGGTCGCCCAATTTCCCGGAACGCGAACTGCGCGCGATTCCTGGCGCTTCGATGTGGAGATCGTTTCTGTTCACCTCCCTGCGTCGGGAAAGAACAAGATCGCACCCGCTCCTTTGCAAAAGACGAATTCATTCGCGGCGACTCATCATCCGGGGCGCTTGGAAAACTGAAGGCTCTATTCAGGCATGACGGAAAGGGATCAGTAACTGCGGGAAACTCCTCTAGACTGAATGACGAGCCGCAGCCTTGCATGTCTTTCCGAGAAAGCGCTGAAGGATTTCGGTGCGATGCCCCTCACGCGCATACTCGCTACGGCCGCTGTGGGTGTTCGAACCGCGCTTAATGGGCGTCGGTCCCGTGCAGGCGACGCGGAAAGTTCTGGAGCGCGACGGTCTCACGTTCGATCAAATCCATCTCATCGATATAAATGAAACTTTCGCTGCCGAGGTGATCGCCAGCCTGCGCGAGCTTGGCATAAAGACGACGACCCGCGCGTGAATCCCAACGGTTGAGCGATTGCCCTCGGCCATCCACTGGTAAATGACTGGCGCGAGATTGCTGATCACAGCTATCGACCTGCGATTCTGCGATTGATCGCAGCGACTTGGGGGTTAATGAACGTCGGCGGTCGAAGGGTTTCGCGGGGGCGGGCACAGGCGAAATAGCTTCGTGCCAGATGAAGCTTACATCCTATGCGCAGAGGCAGATGCCTTCGGACGACACTGACCCGCTGCGGTCTCGGGCTCCCTATGGTGGGTGTCAGGCGACCCTGCACCTCTGAGCGCGGCGGCGGGTCGACGAGCGGAACTCCGAGACCTAGATTAACGACTATTCGCCGGAGCTCCCCCGAACACGTTGGACGGCAGGCCGGTCGGCGGCGCCGTTCCGGGATACTGTTTTCGCG
>JBKJPM010000085.1:0-22957 GCA_046595175.1 Gemmatimonadaceae bacterium | reverse complement strand
TTGCTTCTCCAGGCTGACGAAAAAAGGTTTCTTTGCGACTACTCCTGTGCGAGTGTGTCCAACTGTAGTTCTGCGGCGAAGTTACGAACCTCAGCAATAGCTGTCAAGAAGACTATTCTAAGCCTTCCCCCGTAACACCCGACCCTCAAACTTGCGCTCTGTCACCCCTAGACGGTCACAATACTCCAGGAACGGGATCAGGTACTTCCTCGACACGCCAATGATTTCCCGAAGCTCCCCAGGCGAGTACACCTGGCCACCCTTCATTCGACCCCGAAGCGTACCAATGAGTTCCTCCACCACTACAACGTCATAGTACCGGTCCGGTTCAACCCGGGCCAAACGCCCCTGTTTCTGTAGAAATCGAAGGACATCCGGAACCCGGGCCCCACGTTTTCTGACCAGCTCCGCCACGCTCAGCGGTTCCCTTCCAGAAGTGCAAATATCGTGCAGAACCAGATCGGCGAGTTTCTGCCCCTCCTGATCCAGCGACGGCGCCCAGCCGGTGCGACGAATGAGGCCGTCCTCCACGACAAACTCTCCCCGATCACTCACCCGCCGCACCACCAGGTCAAACAACCCTGCAGCACGTGTCATCATCCGCGCCGTTGACAGTGAGACACCGCGCGTCAGTGGATCGTTTACTTCATCTTTCCTTAAAATCTCAAAAACCGCGGCCTCAACATTTCCGGCAGACTCTTCGGCAAAAAGAATCCCGTCCGCCACTATGATATTCGGGATTCCGTTGACGAGAATCGAGCACGCGTCAGGCGGAATTCCAAGACGGATGGCAAGCTCATTTGCAGCAATACCGCGCACCCCGGCGAAATGAAGCATCTGAACCAGTTTCGCCTCGCCCGCACTCTCGGGAATCGACTGCTTGATGGATCCCCGCGATGGAAACGGATCGACGACCACGCCTCCACCAACTGTCGCGACCGGGGATGCCGAGCGAAGAACGAAGCGGTCGCCCGCTCTCGCAACAATTGGCGATTTGAGTGACAAGAGGGCGTATTCAGAATCCGGAGTTCCATCGGCGAATGGCAGTCGAATGCGCGTTGCGGCTGAAGCTGTCCCGAGGTGGAGCTGCATCAGGCGGCCTTTGCGAACGACGTCCACAAACCCGGAATCGATTTGAATCCGCACAGCAATCCGCGTTGTCGGCTTCCAGTGGATCGAGTCAACGAGTACATCGCCGCGCTGAATGTCCTCGACCGCAATGTTGGAGATCGCAATGGCGCAGCGCGTCCCGGCACCCGCCTGCTCCACAATGGCGCCATGCGACTCCACTCTTCGCACCCTGGCCGCTTTTCCCGCAGGCAGAAGCAGGATTTCGTCGCCAGGCCTGACCAATCCAGTCCAGATTGTTCCGCTGACAACAGTTCCAGTCCCCTTGATCGTGAACACACGGTCGATGGGCATGCGGAACAGATCGTTGCCGTTTTTTTCGCGCACTTCCGAGAAGGCGAGGGCCAGCGCGGTGCGAATGTCTTCGATGCCATTCCGTGTAACAACTGAGACCGGGATGACTTCCGGGGGATTCTCCTGCTGCGCCGAAACGAGCGACTGAACTTCGTCGGAAACGAGCGACAGCCATTCCTGCTCGACGAGATCGGATTTCGTCATCGCAACAACTGGAACTGGTACACGGAGAAGCCGCAGTATCTCAAGGTGCTCGCGCGTTTGAGGCATGATGCCTTCATCGGCCGCGACAACCAGAAGGCCGATATTTATGCCCGTCGCTCCGGCGAGCATCGTCCGTATAAACCCTTCGTGGCCAGGGACGTCAACAACACCCACAGTTCCGATTCCATCCAGCTCGAGAGGCGCAAACCCCAGGTCAATTGTAATTCCCCGCTTCTTCTCTTCCGGGAGTCGGTCGGTGTCCACACCCGTAAGCGCCCGGACTAGCGAAGTTTTCCCGTGATCGATGTGGCCCGCGGTCCCGAGTATCATGTCTCGGCCCAGCGTTCCCGTTCCCACACGTGAAACGCGCGAAGGGGCCTGTCTTCGCCGAGATGTTCCTGCACGAATTCTCGAAGCAGTCGCTGGTGGGCTCTCTGCTCCAGGTCGGTGAGCTGAATGGTGCGCTCATCTTCGAGCCACGAACTTATCGTGGCACGCGCAGATGCCGGGAGGCGTCGCGCGCCACTGACTAACTGACCGCAACTAGCGCAGAGAACACCGCCCGCCCGATGTGAAAAGAGTGCATCACTTTCAACGGGAATTTCCGTATGGCAGCTCGCGCAAACCTCCAGCGCCGGTGAAAGACCTAGCGCGGCGATAAGTCTCCATGCGCCGGCAACAGCTACCTGAATTGTCTCGGCCGCGGGTGCTTCCGCGAGTTCATCGAACAGGTGGCTGGTAACGTCAAAGAGATCCGAGCCCGACTCCTCTCCAACAAAACGCATGACAAGCTCCGAGATCACGGCAGCCCCGGTGAAGCGACCGATATCGTGTGCGATTCCGGAGCGGGATTTCGAGATTTCCAGGCTGTTGAGATTGTGAAGATCGCGTTGCGGCTTGATGCTTATTTCTGCGGCGCCCTCAGCATAGATATCCAGCCCGGACCCATACCGCGCGCGGGACCGACGGGCACCGCGAGCGAGAACAGATACAACACCCGCATCCCGTGTAAGCAGTCGCACTATCCGGGACGTCTCCAGATAGTCGAATGCGTGCAAAACGATTGCATCGGTTACGAGAGCGTTCATGCTACAAGATTAACACTCCGCTCATTGGCCAGTTCGATCTTTATCTTGATCCCCAGCGAAGTCCGACGTAAACCGTTCGGCCCGGTGCATTGAACCCTACAACGTCCTGATATTTTTTACCCGCGACGTTCTCGGCGCGCAACGTTGCGGCCCACGTGCCCGTTTGCGCGAGGGAAAAACCCATGCTGCCTGCGATATCCAGCTTCGTATACGCATCCAGTGTAATCGTCGGCGAGGGGAATTTAGCGAAGTCAACGTCGGGACGTCGTCCTATATAGCTCGCGACAGCACTGAAATCCCACAAATGCCGCCCAATGGATGCGGAAAGATTTCCTGAATGTGTGGGTCTTCGAATCAGTGCATCGCCAACTTTCCGCGAGCCCGCGTAACCGGCATCGAGTGCGGCGACTTTCGGGCGCACTTCCGAATAGCTCGCGCGGACTACCAGGCCTTGCAGGGCGTCATTCCAGATGGAAGGATTGAGCGTAGCTTCCAGCTCCGAACCATTGGATGTTGCGGCGGCAAGATTGGAATAGCTGCCCTTGAACGAAGGCGGACCTCCGGACACATACTGAATCATCTTACTAAAACGCTGCCGAAAGAGGGTCCCGCCAATGGCGATGCCGGGAATGATTGTCTGCTCGACTCCAACCTGCCATGTGTGGCTGCGCTCTGCGTCGAGATTGGGACTCCCGACGGTGTATAGTGTTGGACGGAGCTGTGAGAACGACGGCGCGTTGAACGCGGTCCCAAATGCTCCCCGCAGTCGCGTGCTGCCCATTAGCGGAACACTCACTCCAGCCGAGTGCGTCAGGAAATTGCCGAAGTCGGAATTGCGATCCAGCCGTCCGCTCAAAGTGTATGAAACTCGCTCGGCGGCGGTGCCAAGCAGCTCCGAGTAGAAGGCCGCGTTGGTGCGTGCAGCGCTGAATGATGAAGTTTCGCGCCGTGTTCCACCGATGGGACGTTCAAGATTGGCGGCGGCTTCCCTCTCGCGCTGGTACGCCGTGCCAAAAGTGAGTGTTGCATTCACGGGAAGATGTGCCGTCAAGCGTGCATCGCCGAATCTCCTGAACACAACAGACCTGTCTGCGCTGTTGACCGGGGACTTGGAGCCAAAAGGAACTGCAATGTCCTCGCTCAGGTCATACAGGTCATTCGCACCACCAGTAATAACTGCGCGAAGGTTTTCATTGATTGCGCGGTCTGCCTGAATAGATGCGATCAGGCGATGCTGCACGCGATAAGAATTTGTGTCAACAGGCGCGCCGGTATAGTCGGTTGGATAGTGATATTCCGCGGTCGTATAGCGACCTACCACTCTGACGTCCGCAACATTTTGAACCGGGACTGAAATTGACCCGCTCAGTGTCCCATTGCGGTATTCATTGTTGAACGGAAAGATCCCGTCGGTAGTGTGAAACCCGCCGCCGAGCGAATAGGCCGCACTGCCTGCCTGACCTGATGTTGTTGCATCAACTTCTTTCGTGCCGAGCGATCCAGCGCGCGCGGAAACCAATGAGCGGGAGGCACCACCACCGGCTTTCGTGAATATCTGTATCACTCCCACAACCGCATCTGCCCCATGCACCACGCTGGCCGGCCCGCGAACGATCTCGATGCGCTCTATGTTGTCAGTCGTCAGGTGACTCAGGTCGATATACCCGCCAGGAGCATTCAGCGGCACGCCGTCCAGAAGCACCTTGGTATACCTGCTTTCTCCCCCGCGCAGGAAAACCGATGCGATGGATCCAACAGACCCATTCTGCACGATCGATATTCCCGGCGCTTCCCGGAGAGCATCCACAACCCGCGTGATTCCCCTGGCTCGCAGTTCCACGCCGGAAATAATTGTTACAGGGACGCCCAGCCTCGATTTATCGCTTGGAGACTTTGTCGCACTGACTACGACGTTTGGGAGGCGAATACTATCCGTGCTCTGTGCATGGGAGAATGATGCTGTAAGGCAACCTGCCGACAGTGCGAACAACAATTGGTTTTTCATTGAGTGCGTGTGTGATCGGTTTGAATGGAACGTCGGAGAGGAAAGAGCGCAGGCGCGCCCAGAATTGAATCGTGTGTCACGTGCAAAGGCCAATCGAATACACGCTCCAGGATGTCGGAGCGCATTACATCGTGCGGAGTTCCTGCGGCAACCACCTTGCCTTCGCGGAGAAGCACAATTTTGGATGCAAAGCGCGAAACGAGATTGAGCTCGTGTGATACGACGAGGACTGCCAGTCCTTCTTTCGCGAGTTTGTCCAGCAGCTCGAAGAGCGCCATCTCGTGAGATATATCGAGGAACGTCGTGGGCTCGTCGAGAACAATTGCTCGACTCTCCTGCGCGAGAGCGCGCGCAATCCGTACGCGCTGCCATTCCCCGCCCGAGAGTTGATCAGTCTTGCGGTGGGCGAAGTCTGAGATCTCTGCACGCTGCATTGCTCGGCCGACAGCAGCCGCATCCAGGGTCGACTCACTCTTCCAGAGTCCCAGGCGCGGATACCTTCCAAGTCCGACGTATCCCTCGACGGAGAGCGGAAATACGGGATCTTCGCGCTGGGGAAGAATGGCAACTGCATTTGCAATCTCATTTGCCGTCATCCTCCTGACATCTCTGTTGTCCAGCGCAATCACCCCATGCAGAAGGTTGATGCGGCGTAGCAGCGCCCGAACAAGAGTGCTCTTCCCGCCGCCATTGGGACCTACGACAGCAGTGATTTCGCCTTCAACGGCATCGAACGAAACAGAGTCGACCGCATTCCTGGCGCAAGCGCTGTAGCTCGCCGTCACATCGCGAAAGGAAATCATGTGATTTTCCGCAGCTGCGCGAGAAAGAACGGCACACCCAGCAGCGCGGTGATTGCACCCAGCGGAAGTTCGCCGGGGGGCCTGATTGTGCGCGCGACAATGTCTGCGGCTACAACGAGGCCCGCACCGATCAGCGCCGAGCCCAGAACCAGTGGACGATGCCGGGAAACGCCGAGAGAGCGAACCATGTGCGGTACAATCAGTCCTACAAATCCGATAAGCCCCGCCGCAGCAACTGTCGCTGCGGCAACCAGCGCAGCCAGCAGGAATACGCGTTGAGCGGACCGCTCAACATTGATTCCAAGTGCAGCCGCAGCTTCTTCACCGAGGGCAAGCAGATCGATCTCGCGGGCATACGCTACGAGGGCACCTCCACCTACAATGAGATAAAGAGCCAGCCAGCGAATCGCCGGCCAGTCCGAATCCGAAAGCGAACCCATCATCCACCAGAGCGCGCCGCGGATTGTATTTGGAGGCGCGTTGGCGAGAATGACCATGATCACGGCATTGGCAAATGCACCGATAATCACGCCCGCCATCAGCAGTGTGCGCGGGTCGCCGCGTGTTGACCGCGCCGCACGAGCTACCACCATCGCAAGCAGAACTGCGGACGTTGCACCCACAAACGCTGCAATTGCGACAAACCCCGGCGCGGCTGCACCGAATGCAAAAGCCAGCACGGCTCCAACTGCGGCTCCGCCGGAAACCCCCAACAGATAGGGCTCCGCGAGCGGATTACGCAGTGTTCCCTGCAGAGCAGCGCCACTCATGGCCAGTCCTGCGCCGACAAGCACACCCATAACGACGCGCGGAAGCCGGAGGGTTCGGACGATTGCAACCGTTGTCGGATCGCCTGAACCAAAGAGCGCATTGACTGCATCCGCCGCGCGAATGGGAATTGTCCCGAACACAATGCCGGCGAGCATGAGTATCGCCACCGCGAGTGCGACACCGATCCAGACGCCCTTTCCAGAGCGGTTCATTTCAACTCGTTGGGATGCAGCAGCCGCGCGAGTGACCAGGCCGCTTCGCCAAGCCGGACTCCGGGTCGCGCAACCAGCATTGTATCGAGAACAAGAATTTTTCCTTTACGCACCGCCGGTACCTGCTGCCAGCGCGCATCCTTCCGGAGAGTGGCAGTCCCTTCAGGACCTGCCAGCACGAAATCAGGATTACGCTTTACGACGTCCTCGATCGAGACTGTGGGTGATGGCGCAGCCATGTCGGCGTACACATTCTTCCCACCAGCGATCTCCGTGAGCTCATTCATGTAGCTGCCGCGGCCGATCGTTATTGGCGGTGCATCCCAGATGTGCCAGAAGACATTCGGTTTCGCCAGCGATGCGGTTGCTGTGCGAACGGCATCCAGGCTTTTTGTGACGCTGTCGCGCACGCTCGCCGCGCGCGCGGAATCGCGCAGTACCGAACCCAGCAATGTCACGGCACGCTGGAATTGTATGATGCTGTCAATCTTGAGTGAGATGGTGTTCACGCCCGCCGCACGCAGTCGCTGTGCGCTCGCTCGATTATCCGCACTCCCGTACAGGATCACGAGATCGGGATGCACGGCCAGCACAGCCTCGATATTCGGGCGGATTCCATCGCCGACGCTCGGCACTTTCTTCGCCTCTGCCGGGAATAGATCCCATGTGGTGCGTCCAACAAGCCGGTCGCCCGCGCCGAGCGCGAACATCAGCTCGGTGGTTGTCGGGTTGAGGGAGACTATCCGGTGTGGTACGGCGCCAACGCGCACCGTATCCCCGAAATCATCGGTGAGTGCCGAGCGCACTCCTCCCTTTTGAGGTGAACATGCTGCAGCGCACAATACCAGAAACAAAAATCGCCTGAAAATCAAAACGGACACCTCCCACGCAGGAGAATGTCCGAAATTCCGCCACGAAAATGTGCGGAATGCCAGCAGTTCCTCCCCCGAGGACTGAGTGTGGCGCGGACGAAAGTCGTCTCCTGGCTCGGAACCGCATCACCGCCTTCCCGGCTTCTCAGCCAGTGGCACTTCGGTGCTGCGTCTAGTGTCCCTTACAGTGGCGGGGCCGCACCGGCATTTCACCGGTTTCCGTGGCTCCCGTCCGCACTATTTAACTCGAAGCTATCTGCGCACGAACGCGCGCGCAAGCGCGGCAAGCATGGCTCCGCCGATCAGGACCGTCAGCAATACTATATAGCTTCGATTCATCGAACTCTTGGCGCGAGGCACGTCAATCACGACCTCTCCTCCGGCGGGAATCTCAGCGCCGAGAAAACGGCGAAACTGACGCTGCTCGATAGAGATCGGATCTACCTCGCGAATTTTCGGCGCGTCCACGCTCCCCTTCGGCTCTTCGAGAAGCACTTCGTAAACAGAAGTGGCGCGATCCAGCGGAAACTTCAGGGGGAATGCGCTGGCAGGAAGCATATAGGTGAACGACAGCTGCCTCAGTCCCGGTGCCAGTGGAGCAAATACATCTGCTCTTCCATTCGTCAATGCCACAGCAGCCGCCGGCACATCTCCCTGGCCGACCCGAAATGCCGTTGCCTGCTCGGGAATTCGGGTGCTCCAGGACGGCTTGCCCTTCATTCCGTTCGATCCAACCAGTGTACTCGGACTGTCATTCGCGAGCTCGAACACTTCAGTTATCGAACGCATCGAACTGGCATCAGCCGATGAGACAATTACATGATGGCCGCGAATGCCAATTTCAATGTTGCGCGAGGTCGTATCGAAGACAACGATATCGCCATGCTCGCCCTTTTCGACTGGATCGTGGAGCGGAGGAGTGAAATAGGCGATCCCGGAATACATGGCAGACACGAAGTAGATGGCGTCGGGATCGCCTGATCGCCTGTATGTAAACGAATACTTGCCATTCGAGGGCGCGCGCATGGAGTCAAGCGGAGCAGCCTTGTCGGATCCGACTCGGTGCAGTGTCACCCACACGTTGCCAATTGGACGGATGGCTTTGGGCCCGGGACTGATGACCTGACCCTCGACGCGCTGCGGTCCCGAAAAAAGCGCGCTCTTCTGCGCATCAATCGTATCCGGGTCGATGGTAGCTCCGCTCTGCACCATGAGGAGCAGAGCGAGCTTACATGCTGAACTTACCAAAATCTTCCGGACGCAACTTTTGCAGGTAATCCTGTAGCTGCTCGGCTGTCATTTCTTCGTTCATGTCCGCGACCGGCTCCGCATTCTCGATCTGGTCGGCGGTATCCTCGAGTAACAAAGCGCTGAGCAGTGAATCCTGCGCGAAGATTGGAGCCGCAAACCGGAGCGCGATTGCGATACTGTCTGAAGGCCTGGCATCTATCCGGACGATACGGTCGCTGAGCTCAACATGCATTTCAGCGTAGTAGGTGCGGTCCTCCACTTTCGTAATTTGAATTTTCTGAAGTGATCCACCCAGCCCGGTGATGATGCTCTTGCACAGGTCATGAGTGAGCGGACGCACGCGTTTCACATTATTCATCTCCAGGACAATCGACTCGGCTTCCGATTGCCCGATCCATATCGGCAGCAGCCGGTCTCCGTCTTTCTCCTGAAGGATAACGACGTAAGAGTTGTTGGAGCGGTCAAGGCCGAGGCGCATGACTTCAACTTCGGTGAAGAGCATTCCGCAACTTAATGCTTGGGTCAAGAGTATGCCCTGCGGGCGGCGTTACACGTATGACACGTAGGACGGCGACAACAACTGATTTGGATGGAACAGCACGGACTTAAAGTCCGCAACGCAGTACCCCCATATTTTGCAGTTGCAGTTGTGGGTCGGCAGTTCTACGTGCCCTACGTGCTTTTCCTATGTGTCCTACGTGTAACCCGCCCGGAGGGCAAACTTTCCTCCGGTTACTTCGCTCCCGCGGCCTTCCGGAGCTCTTTCACCTTATCGGTTCGTTCCCAAGTGAAGAACGTCACCGGAATCTTCCCCACTTTCCCTGACCGCGGCGTACGGCCGAAATGCCCATAAGCTGCCGTCTCCTGGAATATCGGCTTCCGCAGATCCAGAGCCGAGATGATACCGCGCGGTGTCAGGTCGAACACCTGCTCGACGGCCTTCATGATCGCTGACTCGGGAACGGTGTTCGTTCCGAAAGTATCCACCATGACTGAGACCGGGTGTGCAACTCCAATCGCGTATGCAACCTGAACCTCGCACCGCTTGGCGAGCTTGGCTGCCACGATGTTCTTGGCGACCCAGCGTGCTGCGTAGCAGGCGGAGCGATCGACCTTGGAAGGATCCTTTCCGCTAAACGCACCGCCGCCGTGGCGGCCCCAGCCGCCGTAGGTATCAACGATGATCTTGCGGCCAGTGAGTCCTGCGTCACCCTGAGGGCCTCCAACAACGAAACGACCCGTAGGATTGATATGAGTAGTGAGCTTTTTTCCGCGATACTGCTTCGGGATTGTCGGCTCGATAACGTTGCGCAGGATTTCGTCCTTGATCTTTCGGTGGGAAATCTTCTCGTCGTGCTGCGTGGAGATGACGACCGTTTCAACAGATACCGGAAGACCGCCCTCGTATACAACACTCACCTGCGACTTTCCATCAGGACGCACCCAGCCGCCGGACTTGCTGCGACGATACTCAGCAAGTCTGCGCGTAAGCTGGTGGGCGAGCACGATCGGAAGCGGCATGAGCTCCGGAGTTTCGTCGGTGGCATACCCGAACATCATGCCCTGGTCGCCTGCTCCCCCGGTATCAACTCCCTGGCCAATGTCGCGCGACTGCTTGCCCAGCACGTTCATTACCGAGCAGGTATTTGAATCGAAGCCGAATGCCGCATCGTTATAGCCGATCTTCTCGATCGTCGAGCGGACCAGCTTTTGAATGTCGGGATTTGCGGTGGTGGTGACTTCGCCAGCTACACAGGCCAGGCCCGTGGTGACAAGAGTCTCACACGCTACGCGTGCAGCTGGATCCTCTGCAAGGATTGCATCAAGGATCGCGTCGGAAATCTGATCGGCAATTTTGTCTGGATGCCCTTCAGTAACAGACTCGGATGTAAACAAAAACCGGTCGAGCACGAATGAACTCACTTTGTGGGGTAGACACAGCGGGAGCTCAGGAATCACGCCGTACTATTCGTGAAACCGGCCTATTGTCCGCTGTAGCCTTCAAAGTTATTGGCCTCGCCAATCTCAGGCAACCCGGCCGTCAAAATGCTCCGTCGCCAAACGCACTCAGCAGCTGTTCCCGGAGTATCTCCTCAGCGCGGCCGGCCGTTGGGGCGGCGAGGGCGGCATCGGCTGCGCGCTTCGCAATCTCCACGCTGACACCCCGAACAATCCGCTTCACGACGGCAACCGAGCGCGGTGCCACGCTCAGTTGACGGACTCCCAGTCCAAGCAGAGCAAATGCCATGAGCGGCTGCGATGCCATTTCACCGCAGACGGCAACCTCGAGGCCCGCCGCCTGACCAACCTCCACCGTCCGCTTGATCAAACGCAGCACAGCAGGGTGCAGCGGGGTAAACCGCGCAGCAATGTTCGCGTTGCCACGATCCACGGCGAGTGTGTACTGCACCAGGTCGTTGGTACCGATACTGAAGAAATCAACGTGTTCCGCCAGGGTGTCGGCGCTGATCACTGCGGCCGGCGTCTCGACCATCACACCAAGAGGAAGGCCGTGGCGGTACTCCACACCGCGCGCATCCAGCTCCGCGGCCGCTTCCCGCAAGAGATCGCGCGCCTGCATGACTTCGTCCAGGGAAACAATCAGCGGCAGCATGATCCGCACATTTCCGTGCATCGCTGCGCGCAGCAACGCGCGTAGCTGCACCTTGAACATCTCCGGCTGGTCCAAGCACATCCGGATAGCGCGCCACCCGAGAAACGGGTTTGCTTCAGTTGGGAATCCCCCAACTGGAAGCTTATCACCGCCGACATCAAAGGTGCGGATCACAACTGGATGTGAATCGAATGCTTCGACGACACGCTTGTACGCGCGATACTGTTCCTCTTCATCCGGCATTGTCGTACGGCCCACCACGAGAAACTCTGTCCGCATCAGGCCGACCCCTTCCGCTCCGCTGTGCGCCGCCGCGTCCGCTTCCTCCGGAAGATCAACATTGGCGCGCAGCGTTATGCGCACTCCGTCCAGCGTCACAGGCTCGGCAGTCAAGAGCTGCATCAGCTCGGCTTCGTCCTGCGCCTCGCGAACCTGGCGCTCCCTGTATGTCCTGAGCTCGTCCTCATCCGGATTGATTACGAGGAGGCCAGAGGTTCCATCCAGAATCGCCTGCTCTCCACCGCTTAGCTGCGTGGTTGCATCGCGCAATCCCACCACGGCTGGCAATCCAAGCGAGCGGGCGAGAATTGCGACGTGCGACGTTCGGGTGCCGGCATCCGTTGCAATTCCCGCAATTGATTTTCTGTCCAGCTGCACCGTCAGGCTGGGCGTGAGATCGTGGGTGACAAGAATCGCCCGCGCGCCCTTGGGAAGGTCCACGGGATCGTGGTCGGGCAAATTCATGAGAACCGATAGCACACGAATGTGAACGTCTACAAGATCGCCGACCCGCTCTCGCATCATCGGGTGACTGTGGCGTGCAAACCGCTGACGCCACTCGATCATGGCCAGGTCGAACGCTTTCTCAGCGCCTATGTTCTGCTGTATCAGCGCGTCGACTTCCTTCAGTAAATCCGCATCCTCGAGAATGGATATCTGAACATCGAAAATTGCGGCTTCCTCCGGACCGGCATGCTTCTCGGCCCGATCGCGAATATCACGCAGCCGGGTCTTCGAAGTTTCCAGCGCTCGATGAAACCAGGCAATCTCACGTGAAACGGCCTCGTCCGCGATGATTCGGTGCGGAACATCCGGCACCTCCCATCGAAGAAGGTGCACGGGCCCGACTACGATCCCCTGCGACGCGGGCATTCCGGTGATTACGCCTTTCATCAACTTTCGCCGAACTTCCCGTCAACAAGTTTCTCGATTGCTTCGAGGGCCTGCTCGGCATCGTCACCGTCGGCGCGCAAGGTGAGTGTAGTTCCTTTCTCGGCAGTCAGCATCATCACACCCATGATGCTCTTCCCGTTTACTTCCATGTCATCGCGAAGAATGGTGATCTGGGACTTGAATTTGCCCGCAATCTTCACGATTTCGGCAGCTGGCCTGGCGTGCAGCCCGAGCTTGTTCTTGACTAAGACGTTGCGTTCGGGCATCAGCGGACTACCGAGAAGAGGACAAAGAGCGCGAGAATGGCCAGAGCGAGTCTCCAGCCTTCACCGCGGCCGCCGAAACGCGCGAGCAGCAAAGTTCCAAGTATTGCAACAACGAACACGCCCCCGGAAAGACTGCGTCCCGGTCCTATTATCTCGCGAAATGCCAGCGGAAGAGCGAACCCTGCCACGAGACAGGCCGCTCCACCAATAATAGTCGGACCTTTGCGCAACAGCGGGTGACCTAGAGCTTCGGAAACGCGCAGGCCTTTTCGAAAACCAGTACGAACTCCCCACGCCCGCAGCGCGACGTGACCGACATTGTAAACACCGAGAAAAATCAGCAGCACGATTCCCGGCGACGCTCCAAGACCAAACGCGCACAGCGCAAGCAAGGAGCAGAATGGAAGCCAGCTCGCCCAAATCAGTCTGTCACCAACGCTGCCGAGCGGTCCGCCCAGCGCGCGGCGAAAACGCTCGATGAGTACAGGGTCAACCTGGTCGAGCTCCGCGCGCGCGAGTGCTCCCACTGCAAGCGACGCGAGATACGGATGCGCGTTGAAATAGCGTGCCTCGCGCGCAATCGCCTGCCGATACTTCTCCGGCTCATTCCCGCCGTATAGAAGTCGCAGAGAAGGCTCGACACAAAAAGCAATTCCATTTCCCAGAAGCGTCTCATAATTCCACGCACCTTGAATGGCAAATAGACGCAGGAAAATTGCAGCCTTGGTGGTATACGGCACGTAGGGCATCGGATTGGGCGACGTTGTCACCCGAGCACCAACATTCCAATTCCACCAATGAGGCCGGCCCCAAAAAGGATCGCGGCCTTCGGAACTCCGTGAAATATCTTGTAGAGCGCACTCGCCGCCACAATCGTTGCAAGCGTCAGAACAACGGCGGGTGAGTAAACGGCGCTCGACCGCCAGATGGCGACGACCGCTCCAGATATGGGACGGAGAACTGCAAAAGCGATGAGCGTTACGATCCCGCCCCTCACCAGATCCATCGTCAATCCCTGAAGCTGAACGGCGCGCACTGCCCTTCCCGACCCTGCCTCCAGCGCCCGCTTGTTACGATGCGCATTGTGCGCAATCAGCCGCCGGTGCAGAACCATGCTCGATCCGCTGATGTAAGCCGTCACCAGGGCGGCGAGTACCGCAACCGGAAGACTCCCCGCCGTGTTCGTGACATTGAGTCCCATGATTGCACCACCCACCACACCTGCACTTCCCCACTCGGGATAGCGCGACGACCCGAAAGGAAGCGTCTCGAGTGCTATCAGCTCCAGTACAGCACCGACGAGCAGCCCGCCTGCGGCATTCCCAATCATGCCACCGCCAAGAGTCGCAGCGACGATCGGCCGCGAAATCATCGCCTGCGGAAAGCTGACTACATCCAGGCCGCAGACAGCGCCAAGCAGAACTATCGGCAGAATCTCAAGAATCCAGGTCATGGCTTTTTTGCCTCGCTCGCCGAATCGTGCAGAATCTCGTCGAGGCTCACTCGCTCGGCCGCGGGGACATCCTGCGCAGTGACCATTACGCCAGTCGCGGCAAGATCACGCAACTCGACTTCTTCATCCGGCGACAGAAAAACGTAGCGCAGCTTCTCGTCGCGCCCGGCCCGATGGTGCAGTCCTCCAACATTGACTTCGCGAATTTCCGGAAGGCCGGCGACGAGGCGGCGCATGGTCGCGATCTCACCCGCGACCAGAATTCCGTGACGCTGGTCGACTGCATACTTGTCATGATTTGAAACCGCGCTTTCAACCGTGTCAAAGTAAATGTCCATTTCAGGCGGAACGCCCATCCTGTACAGGTCGCGCTCCCAGTCACAGGTAGCAACGTCATCGTCAACCAGCACGATAAATCCGGTATTCAGTGGCTGTCCCCATCCGACTACCACCTGACCGTGAATCAGGCGGTCGTCGATCCTATATAGGTCGATGGACATCAGGGCGCTTCGGAAACTGTTATACAGGCACGTCCGCGCTCCGCCGCCTGCCGGGCCGCAGCCGCAGCGCCTTCGTTCGCATGAAAGACAAAATCCAGCAGCACTCCGAGATTGGTCCCGGTCACAAGTACGATTCCAGGCGTGTCGCGCAGAACCTTGCGCGCCGCAATCGTCGCACTGCCCGCCGGAAGATCAGTGAAAAGCGCCTTCGCACCCGTTCGCGCCAGCTCTGCGCGGAGGTGCGACTCCAATTCGGCACCGCCAAACTCGCGGTTTGAAATGCCGAAGAGAATGGCACCTTTCCCCGTGATCTGGTCCACTGCCGAGATGAGACCCTCTGCGAAAGTGCCATGCCCACAGACAATTCCTGCAACCTGTTCCGGTTGGGCGCTACTCGACATCTTCCTGCAAGTAGTCTTGAAGATTTTTGGCGGATGCCATCTGCATCTTGCCTATCAATCGCTTGTTGAATGCTTCGGCAGTGTTCACTCCCGAATAGCGCAGCAAGTGATTCAAGGCGATCACCTCGGCGATGACCGTAATGTTTTTTCCGGGGTTCAGTGGAACTGTGATCTTCGGCACTTCGACGTCGAGAATCGGCGTCGTCCCTGTATCGAGGCCGGTTCGCTCCACGATGGCATCCTGATTCCACTCCTCGAGCACGACCACGACTTCGATCCGCTTCTGCTGGCGCACAGCGCGGATCCCAAAAATGGATGGGATATCGATCAGTCCAACACCGCGTATTTCCATGTGATGGCGCTGCATCTCGTGCCCGCGCCCGATCAGGACATCATTGCCACGGCGGCTCACAATCACCAGATCGTCTGCAACAAGGCGGTGCCCACGCTCAACAAGATCGAGAACGCACTCCGATTTTCCGATACCGCTCTTGCCCGTGAAGAAGAGCCCAACGCCAAAGACATCTGCGAGCGAGCCGTGTAACATTGTCGTAGGTGCAAATTCCGTCTCGAGCACCGGTTTCACGCGCCGGTAGAACTCCGCCGTTTTCAGTTTGGTTCTCATCAGTGCTGTTCCACTCGATGCCGCACTTTCTTTCAATCCGGCCGGGAGCCGCTGACCCTTGCTCACAAATACGGCAGGCAGCTTGAACGAGAAGAACAGGTCGAGAATCCGCTTGCGTTCGGCGGCACTGAGTGAAGCGAGGTATGTAATCTCCGTTTCTCCAAGCACCTGGAGTCGCGTCGGCATGAACCGCTCTACGTAACCAGCCAGCACTAGCCCGGGACTGGAGATTTCTGCGCTCGGAACCTCGCGATCCATGCCAATGCCGTTGCCCAGATCTTCGAGCTGAAGGGTATCCTTCAGCCGGTCAAAGAGCTGCGCGATACTGATTTTCCGGATCACGTATTCCTCTCCAATCGCATTAGAGTCATGTTGCGAAAAGCAGGGCGCCGCGTCAACGGCCCGACCCGTGAATTATCGCCTCGAGATCACGTTCCGTGTCACTCGCGGCCCGGTCCCAGGTAAAATCCTCAGCGAATGCGCGACCGGCTCTGCCCAGCGTTTCGACAAGCGATGGATCACCAATCAGGTCATTCATTCGCTCAGCGATTGCGGTAGCACTGGATGGCACAAGATAGCCTGTCTCACCATCCACTACCGACTCGCGAACACCGGCCGAGTCCACCGCTATCACCGGAGTTCCACAGGCAGCAGTCTCCAGATTTCCGATTCCCCATCCTTCCTTGGGCGACGCTAGCACAGTTGCCCAGGACCTTCGCAGGAGCGCAAGCTTCTCCTCTTCGCTAATCCTGCCGAGAAAGGTGACTCGGGAGTTCAACCCCAAAGTGGCAACGAGCTTTTCCAGCGACTCGCGAAAATCTCCGGCGCCGGCAATCTCAAGTCGCGCGTCAGGTGCATCAATTTTCTCGAACGCGCGAATCACAAGATCGATTCTCTTGTACCTCTTGATCCGCCCCAAGTAGGAAAAGAGCGGAGTCGGTGATCGCTCGACGGAATTCGGTGTCAGTACTTTCGTATCGACGCCATTGTATATCACCCGGATGTTTTGCCGCGGGATTCCACGCGTTACCAGGTCCTGTGCAGTGCTATCGCTGACAGCCTGAAAAAGCGTATTCCTGTAGACCCATCCAATGGGTCGCTCAGTGAGCCAGACGAGCGCGGCCACAGGCGCCATCGCTTCGCGAAAAGCAGTCGCCCCAAACAAATGATGAACGACGGCAACAGGCCGCGTTGTTTTCCACCGGGGCACGAACAGAGGAATTTTGTTCATGTCCTCGATAACCATATCGTATCTGTTCGCGGCGAGATTCTTTTTGTAGAATCGGTGCGCGGCAAACTGAAAGCTGTACCTCCCGCCCACACGGAATACATCAATACCGTCAAGCCTGGCTGTGGGGGTGGCGCCGTCAAATCCGCTGCAAAGCAGGTGCACTGTGTGTCCCCGGCCCGCAAGCCTGCCAAAAATCTCATGAAGGTGGGTCTCTGCGCCGCCGCCCTGGGGATTCTCGCGGTCCTGCCAGTTGACTATTAGGAGCCGCACTCAGATCGCGCCAATCTGTCGCGCGAATGCATCCAGGATTCCGTTGACAAAGCGCGCGCTGCGCGCACTTCCAAAACGCTCCGCAAGACGAACAGCTTCCTGAATCGCGACTTTCGGCGGAGTCTGTGCCTGCGCAAGCTCCGCTGCCCCAAGCCGAAGCACTGCTCGCTCAATGACTCCAAGACGCTCGAGCCTCCAGTTTGTCGTAAGCTCCCCAATCTGCGCATCCAGCTGCGGAAGATCTGTGATGACTTTCCGCATCAAATGGCTCGCAAATTTTCTTTCGTCGGCCGTGACGGCAAGATCGTCCCATACTCGCACAGATAATTCAGCGAGATTTTCCTTCGGGCGGAGGTCCCACGCATACAGGGCTTGCAGCACACGCGCGCGTGCGCGGCGAATCACACCCAGCTGTTCCCGCGTAAGCGTTTCTTCCGCACTCCGCGAGAAACTATTCATCATCATTCGGCTCGAGCTGGTCGAGCAGGTCGGCCGTCTCCAGCGCTGCAACCGCTGCATCCCATCCCTTGTTGCCGTGCGGGCCGCCGGCGCGCGCCATTGCCTGCTCGAGCGTGTCGCACGTAAGAAGACCAAATCCAACCGGAAGGTCGGCATCGGTGGATGCATCCGCGAGTCCACGTGCAGCTTCCCCGGCTACAAAATCAAAGTGCGGAGTTTCGCCGCGAATGACTGCGCCGACAGCCACAACCAGATCGTAGTTCGCGCTTCCGAACGCCCTTCGTGCCGCCGCAGGAAGCTCCCATGCACCTGGAACCCAGAGCACGTCGATCGCCTCGAAGGACACGCCATGTGACACAAGACCTTCCAGCGCGCCATCCACCAGCTTCCGCGTCACTTCTTCATTGAAGCGGCTGGCGATAACAGCTACGCGACGACCTTCTCCTCTTGGACTGCCCGTAAGCTCCGCCATTCAGGATGCTAGCAGGTGCCCGAGCTTATCCCGCTTTGTATCGAGGTAGCTGGCGTTTTCAATCGTGGCTATTGGGATGATCGAAACTCTCTCACCAACCGTCAGGCCATAGCCTTCAAGTCCGACAAGCTTGCGCGGATTGTTGGTGAGCGGACGAATGACCTTCAAGCCAAGGTCGAGAAGGATCTGCGCCCCAATGCCGTAGTTGCGGAGGTCAGGCTTGAACCCGAGCTGTTCATTCGCTTCCACAGTATCGGCTCCGCCGTCCTGCAGCTGATACGCTTTCAGCTTGTTAAGCAGCCCGATTCCTCGTCCTTCCTGGTCGAGGTATACGATCACCCCTTTTCCTTCATCCGAGATCATCTGCATCGCGGTGTGAAGCTGCCACCCGCAATCGCACCGAAGCGAATGAAATACGTCGCCAGTCAGGCACTTTGAGTGCATCCGTACAAGGGTGCTTGCCCCATCTGTTACATCGCCGAAGACGAGCGCGACATGTTCATGATCATCAACGTCGTTCTCGTACCCGATCACTTTCCACTCGCCAAACTCGGTCGGCAGTCTGGCTTCGGCCACGCGATGCACCAATCGCTCAAACTGGAGACGGTGTGCTACGAGCTGGGCAACCGTGATAAAAGTCAGGTTATGCTTCCGCGCAAACTGTTCGAGCTGCGGACGCTGCGCCGTCGTTCCGTCGTCGTTGAGCACCTCGCATATCACTCCAGAAGGATTCAATCCCGCAAGACGCGCGAGATCAATAGCCGCTTCGGTGTGACCCACGCGCTCCAGAACTCCGCCGTCCCGGGCGCGCAGCGGCGATATGTGTCCGGGGCGACGCAGATCGTTCGGGACGGTTGCCGGATCTACCGCAACCTGGATCGTGCGCGCACGATCCTGCGCGCTGATTCCAGTCGTGACGCCAAATCGCGCAGATGCATCAATGGTAACCGTGAACGCCGTGCGATTCTCTTCCGTGTTGTGCTCGCTCTGCTGCGGAAGACGAAGCTGCTCGACGCGGTCACCAGTCAGTGCAAGACAAATCCACCCGCGCGCTTCCTTCAACATGAAGTTGACTATCTCGGGCGTAACCAGCTGGGCAGCACAAATCAGGTCGCCTTCGTTCTCGCGATCCTCGTCGTCGGCAACAATGATGAGTTTGCCGGCGCGAATGTCCTCAATTGCCTGCTCAACCGTTGCAAACATGCTCATTCCTTACTAGCTCCCTTCAAGTAGGGCTCCATGGCCCGCTGAACATACTTACCAATCACATCGCCCTCGAGATGCACGCGCGATCCAGCCGCGAGATCCGAAAGGTTCGTGTGCTGCAGCGTAAAGTCTATCAACGCAACCTGAAAGGTATCGGGTTTTGGAAACGCGTTTACCGTCAGGCTCACTCCGTCCACCGCCACCGATCCGTGCAAGACAAGAAATTTCTCGAACCCATCAGGCGCCTTGATGTCCACAAGCGTGGCGCCGCCCTCTCGTTTTGTCGCGGCTACTTCAGCAACACAGTCCACATGCCCCTGCACGATGTGCCCTCCAAACTTCGAATCCGCCGCCATCGCGCGCTCGAGATTTACGCGTGTTCCAGGCTTCCAGTCGCCTGCCGTCGTGCGGCTGAGCGTCATGCCCATCGCCTGGACGGAAAACCATCCATCACCCGACTTGAAAACAGTCAAGCAAGCGCCATTTACCGCGATGCTCTCTCCATCCTCCAGTCCCCGAAAGTGCGTTTTTACGCGCAGCTCGGTCGCCGAGCCTCCTGATCCGGAGGTCGATCCCGCGACGACATTGTCTATAGTAGCGACTTCCTGAACGAGTCCTGTGAACAATTAGGGTGTTGGAAAGGCGTAAACGGTCATCTGATCCGGGCCGAATGTCTCACGTTTGAGAACCTCCAAGCGCATGGCATTAATAAGCTTACGCTCATTCAATCCAGAAAATGCACTCAGACTGCGCTGCCCCAGAAGCAGGGGTGCCTGAAAGATAACCAGCCTGTCCACGCATCCGCGCTCGATAAACTCGGCGGCCAGCCCGGCACCCCCCTCAACCAGGAGTGAGTCGACGCCATGTTCCCTGATCCGCGCGAGGGATTCATCGAGGTCCCTGGCTTCAACGACCTCGATTCCTGCCCTACGAAGCATCGTCAGCGTAGGCGAGTCTTCCTCGTACGTCACCAGATAAGTGGGAATGTCATGCGCTGTCTGGACGATGTGGGATGACGCGGGCATCGCGTTTCCGCGGCCGAAGATTATCCTCGCGGGCTGGCGGCGCGGCTCCGGGTTTGTTCGCGCCGACAAGCGCGGATTGTCTGCGATAAGGGTGCGCATCCCAACCGCAATAGCATCGCTGCCCGCACGCAGACGATGAACTTCCCTGCGCGATTCTTCCCCGGTTATCCAGCTGGAATTTCCCAATGAATCCGCAATCGCGCCGTCAATTGTCGTTGCAAGCTTAAGCGTCACCCAAGGCCGGCGGGCTGCAAAACGATTCAGGAATCCAGCGTTGAGCTCGATTGCACCATCACTCTCCACACCGACAACAACTTCGATCCCTTCTGAGCGAAGTTTCGCGATGCCACCAGATGCGAGCGGATTTGGATCTGGAATCGCAACCACAACGCGCTGTACACCGGCGCGAATGATGGCATCCGTACATGGCGGAGTCTGACCGTGATGATTGCACGGCTCCAGGGTGACGAACAATGTCCCACCGCGCGCGGTATCGCCCGCCGCATTTAGTGCATCCACTTCGGCATGGTCGGCACCGTAGCGGACATGGAATCCTTCACCAACGACAGAACCATCCTTAACGACGACAGCGCCAACCATTGGGTTTGGCGCTGTCTGTCCCCAGCCGCGCACCGCAAGCGCGAGCGCGTGACGCATGTGCGCGCCGTCGTCGCCGCGCAACACGTGCCCAGTTACATCATCAAAGCGTGAGCCTGATTCCGAGTGAGCCAAATATCCTCGACGCGTCTGCCTGCTTCCCGCTGAACTTGTTGAACGTCTTAACCGATCCGCCTGACACCTGCCCGATTTCACCCACAATCTTGAGCAGCAGAAGATTGAGTGAAAGGTCGGCAAAGATGTTCGTGCGCGTAAGCTTCTGGCTGAGAACCACCGGACCCGCACTCGCACCACTTGGAAGTGTAATCGCACGCGGTGCCAGCTTTGCCCTAATCGTCCCAACCGATTCGTATTTATCCTGGCCGATGCCAACTGCGGCTCCGAAAACCAGGAACGACTTGCTGGCAGTAAGGCGAATCGCATCGGTCTTGACTCGCAGGCTGTCAACGCGAAGCGTGTCGCGAGTTCCCCCCGAAGCCGCGGCCGTGTTTCCCACAATTGACACCGTTGGAAGACTTCTCCGCAGGTAGCTCAGGGAAACTCCGGGAACAACAAACGACTCCTGTACAATTCCAACGCGCGCACCATAACCGAGCTTGAGCGACCCTTCCGGAACTTTCACGTCAATGAAATTGCTGGAATATTCCGGGAGGTAGGCCGCGCTGACGAGAAGATCAACACCGCCCACATTCGTCACGCCCATCGGAAGTCCCTTGAATAACCCAATTGCGACATCAGCCGTTGGAAGCGGCAGCAGCCGGTCAGAAGCACTGTAGGTGCTCGCGACCGCTCCGGTGATGCTCGGTACAACTTTATCAACATCCGGCAGGTTTCCCTGCAGCGCGTTCACGCGAATGCCAACGGAGAACCGTCCCAGCCCGCCCAGCGTTCCACCCTGCCCAAGAGTCGCGTTGCCGCCGGCCACAAGCACGCCGAGCTGCGGCGCCATGTACTGAAAAAGGTCGATCGATTTCTGACACGCATCCTGTGCGGCACGCGTTTGATCCGGCGCTCCGCCGAATCCCGTCGACCCGGCCGGACACTGCGAGCTGATACCCTGCGCACTTGCTGTCGCTGATCCCGCGAGAACAGCTATGAATGCCAGTGCAAACGATTTTGTCTTCATCTCTCCCTCAGGTAAGAATTACGTTGCCGCTACCGGGCCGGACTTCTCCAAGCACCCAGCCGCGTACACTTGCACGCGATGCGGCGGCGAGAATTCCGCCAACGTGAGCTGTCTCAGCGGCTACAACCATGCCGACGCCCATGTTGAAGGCCCGGAACATTTCGTCCCGGGGGACACCGCCGGCTTTCTCGAGTACCTCGAAAACCGCGGGAATCTTCCAACTCGCCATATCCACGACGCAGTCGAGGCCCGGAGGTAACATGCGATTCATGTTTCCCGGCAGTCCTCCCCCAGTGATATGGGCGATAGCGTGAACTTGTTCCAGCACGGGCCGCACTGCAGCGAGATACGAGCGGTGAACGGCCAGGAGAACATCCGCAACTGAGCCGTCGGATCCTGGGAATGGTGCGTCCATTGCCAGCTTGAGCCGTTCATTGACGATCTTCCGAGCCAATGAATATCCATTTGTGTGCAATCCGGAGCTTTCTAACCCGAGCAGTACGTCCCCGGCCTTCACCCTGTGCGAACCCAACACATTTTTTTCCGGAACGCATCCCACAATAAACCCGGCGAGATCATAGTCAGGCGGTGTATACAGACCTGGCATCTCAGCTGTTTCTCCCCCGACAAGTGCGCACTCGTTCTCTCTGCAGCCGGCAGCCACTCCGGCCACAACCTGTTCAACTATGGCCGGGTCGAGCTTGCCGAAAGCGACGTAGTCGAGAAAAAAAAGTGGGAATGCGCCCTGGGCGAGGATGTCATTTGTGCAGTGGTTGACGAGGTCGTGCCCAATGGTGTCGTGGCGACCAGCTTCGATGGCAACTTTGATTTTCGTCCCGACACCATCTGCACTGGAAACAAGAATCGGGTTTTCAACATTGGTCGGGACC
>JBKJPM010000162.1:0-13837 GCA_046595175.1 Gemmatimonadaceae bacterium | reverse complement strand
CGAGGGTGGCGAGGAGCTGAAAAGCGAAGCCGAGAAGATGGTGGAGAAGGGAGTGGCGCGCAGAGTCGAGAATACACTTGCGACATTCGAGACGCAGGAAGAGTGGGACATGGCGCACGTCCGGCAGGAGCTGCTCATGCACTACCTGTTGAGCGTTCCCGAATTCGAGGAAGGTGTTGACAGGCCGGCCACGCTGGCTGATGCAGTTGCTGCTGGCTCGGACGCAGGCAGGAAGTCGTTCCGCGACAAGATGAACACGCTGGATGAATTCTCCAGCCAGCTGCTCTCGCTCGTTATGCTGAATGTGCTGGACGAAAAGTGGAAGGATCATCTTTACGATCTCGACCAGCTGCGCAACGCGATCCACTACAGGTCGTGGGGCCAGAAGGATCCGCTCATTGAGTACAAGCATGAGGCATACACGATGTTCGTGGACCTGATGAACGATGTATACAATACGTTTACCGAGCGATTCCTGCGGGCGCAGCTGACATTCGAAGATCCGGGTGAATTCACGCAGCGCAGTGCGCCCGAAGCGCAGCGTCCCACCAAGCGGTACAACGCGCTTGGTGTGCTGGAGGATGTGACTTCCGGCTCCGACGGTGTGGACGGCCATGGAAATGGTCGCAGTGATATTGTGATGGATGTCGGTCCGGCGGAGGCTCCAGGGCGTGGAGCTGCTGCGCGTCCCGAGCCTACTGTTGTTGGAGCCGGGCGGGTTAAGTCGTTGCGTCAGCCAACAGGTGGAATTCCTGGCGTGGCTTCGACTCCGGGTGGGGATACCGGTGGCGACTGGGCAAATGTCGGCCGCAACGACCCTTGTCCGTGCGGGTCAGGAAAGAAGTTCAAGAAGTGCCACGGCGCGGGACTGTAGCAGGTGAAGGGCGCGCAGGGATGGTTCGAGCACAAAACAGATCCACCGCTCTCGAGGCGCGCGTTCATGGGTCGTCTTTTTCGGCATGGCGGTTACGCACTGATGCTGGGCGTATTCTCACTGCTGATGGGAATGTTCGGTTATCACTGGATAGCCGGACAGCCGTGGGTGGATTCCTTCCTGAATTCCAGCATGCTGCTTGGCGGAATGGGCCCCGTTGGCGAGATCGCGAACGACGGCGGAAAGATTTTCGCGGGATTCTTTGCGCTGTACGCCGGTGTGGTTTTCCTGTTTGTCGCGGCCATACTCCTGGCGCCGATCTTTCATCGGGTCCTGCACAAGTTTCATTGGGAGTACAGAATCCCCCGCGAATGATTGGGGAAGGAGCTAGGTGAGCGCCTTCTCCATGCACACACTCGCAGGACTGTCCGCGTACTCTCCGTAGGGCGGGATTAAGGAGTAGCCTGCGGATTCATACAGCGCGAGGGCTTCTACCTGTTCGGGCCCGGTCTCGAGGCGCATATAGCTAATTCCAAGTCCGCGCGCCGTTTGCTCAAGATGATTTACCAATTTCCTGGATATGCCGCGCCTGCGGTAGGCGGCACGGACGTACATCCGCTTCAGCTCTCCTGTGTTCTTGTCGAGCACACGCAGCGCGCCGCAGCCAACAACATTGTCGCCCTCGCGAACGACAAAAAAATGCAGCGCAGGATCACGTTCTTCGTTGGGATGGAGCCCGAACATTTGCTCCGGGGGACACCACTCTAGAAATCCTGCATCCAGCTCTTCGATCAGCTCGCGGGCAACAGGCTCGTCTGCGAAAGTCCGGCAAAATGTGACTACGGTCAGGCGATTCTCCGCTTTCGACCCGCGTGCGTGATCTCGGCAATTTCGAAGCAGCATTTCGGTCGTCCGGTTCTATCGCACCTTTCAAGGGCGTTTGCGCCCGTAACATGTCCCACAAGAGACTCAATAGCATGGCAGACGCAAGGCTCGGCGCTGACTGCTTCCCCCACTGGACAGCTTTTCGACTGGATCAGAAATCCACTGCCAGTCTTGCGCACTTCGGTGACTCCGCCAAGCGCGTTCAACAACTCCGAGGCAGCCTGTACGCGGTGAGACAGGGAACCCGTTGGGCGCACGAGTTTGGATGCGAGTCTTTTCCCCACCCGGTGCATGAAGCGCTTCTTGGTGTCCGGCATCGAAGCAGCCACCTCGCTGGCGAGAGCGGCGAGCAGCGGAGCATAGGCACGGGAAAAGCTCGTGTCAGCTTGCTGACTCAGTGTGTAGAGAGTGGCTGGCTTACCCGCGCCGGAAGGTTTTCGCTGACCAGCAGGCACAACGGTTCCGTCCACCAGCAGCGCTTCGAGGTGAAAGCGAATGGCGTTATTGGTCAGGCCGATAGCGGCGGCCAGGTCCGGAACGGTTGCCGGGCCCTGCCGCAATTCGGCCATCAAAAGCGCGCTCGTTTTTTCTTGAGTGTGCATAAGCGTCCAAGGATAAGGCAAAGAAAACCTTGACTTAATATATCGGTCCGACTAGTGTCCTGAAAGAGGATCAACGCGTCCAACGCAAATCACTTTCCAGGTAGAACTATGATAACCAAGCTTCGCTTCTCCGTTACCGCATTTTTTCTCGCGGCTGCCGCCGTTCTGGCCACGCCTGCGCTTTCCACCGCACAGGGGAACTCCAAGAGTGCAGCGCTGGATGATCCAACAATTGTCGCAATTTTCGACGCAGCCAATACTTGGGATGTCGAGACCGGCGCGGTTGGAGCTCAGCGGGCGCATTCCAGGGAAATTCGTGACTTTGCCCGCATGCTGGAATTCGATCACAAGGCCGTTCGGAAGCAGGGTCGTGACCTCGCAAAGAAACTCGGCGTCACTCCAACGGCGCCGAAGAACTTCGAAATGGCAAAGGACCACGCAAGGGCAATGAAGCATCTTCGCTCGGTAAAACGGTCATCCTTTGACCGAGAGTTCCTCAAGCACGAGATCGCCTATCATAAGGCGGTGATCGACGCGGTGACATCCACTCTTTTGCCCGCGCTCAAGAACCAGGAAGTGAAGGACCTTGTCGTCAAGGTTGCGCCTGCATTCCAGGCCCACATGGCAAAGGCGCAGAGTCTGCTCGATGGGTTGAAGTAAGACGACAGCTGCAAACTGCGACAGGGAGCGAAGGAGCGAGGGATAAGGGCGGAGCATGCTTGGGGTAACTACACTCGAATCCAAGCTGTCGTTCACCCGTACCATGCAGTCTCCGCATTTATCCCTCGCTCCTACGCTCCCTGTCGCAGTTGCCCTAAGCTGCCTGCAATGACTTGGTAATTCGGGAGTGCGCTCGATGCGGCCACACGGTGGGCTGCCCCTAGCTTCGCTGAATGTCACTTCGGATCATGGAACTCCCGCCCGCGGAACGTCCCCGCGAAAGACTCAAATCACACGGAGCCCGGGCCCTTGGCTCCTCTGAGCTGCTCGCAATACTCATCGGCAGCGGGTCGGGTGGAAAATCTGCCCTGCTGTTGGGTCAGGAAATTCTGGGGTGCGCGAATGGTTCGCTGCGTCGTCTCGCCGCGCTCCCGGTCGCGTCCATCACCGCCATATCCGGCGTGGGTAGTGCGCGCGCGGTTGGAATTCATGCAGCGCTGGAACTTGGGCGCCGGATGGCCGGTGAATCTCGCGAGGAAGGTGCGCCTGTGCGCTGGCCGCGCGATGTGTTCGAGATTTTCGCTCCGAAGCTGGAGGATCTGCCTGTCGAAGAATTCCACGTTGCAATCCTGGATTCCCAGCATCGGCTCGAGCGCGACGTGACAGTTACTCGCGGTCTGCTGAACTCGTCGCTGGTCCATCCTCGAGAAGTGTTCCGTGAAGCTATCGCGGAGAATGCCGCTGCAATCATCCTGGTCCACAATCATCCCAGTGGAGATCCGACTCCATCAGGGGATGATCGCGCTGTAACGGAGCAGTTGGTTCAGGCGGGGAAGCTGCTCGATATTCCCGTCCAGGATCACATCATTGTTGGACGGGGTAGGTACATCTCCTTTGCAGAGGCCGGAATGCTCTAGTCGACCTGGCTCGCTTTTTCGTTTCTCGGGTCTTCGGACTATACTATATGGGTGACCACCATCGCCCTGAACGACGTAATCCCCGGCTGGGACTCGTCCTCGGAAGCTCCGATTGGAGTGACTGCGGAACGGGCGGTTTTGCACACCCGGCTGGACCATGACCTCCTGGTCCGCGCTTACAAGTTCAGCGAGAAAGCGCACCGCGGGCAAAAGAGATTGTCGGGGGAGGATTTTGTATCTCATTGCGTGCATGTCGCAAAGATTCTTGCGGACCTGCAGCTTGACACGGTAACGGTCGCGAGCGGGTTGATTCATGATGTCGTTGAGGACACAAGCGTTACCATTGCCGACGTCGAAGCGGAGTTCGGAAAGGAAATTGCGTCGATTGTCGATGGCCTCACCAAGATTGGGCACCTGCCGCTCAACTCTTCGCAGGAACGACAGGTCGAGAACTACCGCAAACTGCTCCTCTCGATTGCGAAGGACGCGCGAGTAATCATAATCAAGCTGGCCGACCGGCTGCACAACATGCGCACGCTCGATGCGCTGCCGGAAGAGAGGCGCAGGCGGATCGCGCAGGAGACGCGCGATCTCTATGCTCCGCTGGCGCACCGCTTCGGGATGGCGCGAGTGCGTTGGGAGCTGGAAGATCTCGCCTTCAAGCACATCGAGACAAAGGAATACAAGGCGCTCGCCAAGCTGGTCGCATCCCGCAGGGTGGAGCGGGAGAAGTTCATTCGCGATCTCGCCGAGCCGCTCGCGGAGCAGCTGAAGGAAGCCGCGATCCACAATGTGGATTTGACCGGACGGCCTAAGCACCTCTGGTCCATCTACAAGAAGATGCGGAAGTGGGACAAGCCGTACGAAGAGATATACGACTTGCTCGCGATTCGCGTACTCGTGGATTCAGTTCCCGACTGTTATCACGCGCTCGGTGTCATCCACGATCGCTCCACTCCGCTACAAGAGCGAATCAAGGATTACATAGCACAGCCCAAGTCGAACGGGTATCAGTCGCTGCACACGACTGTATTCGGGCCAGGCAAACAGCTGTTCGAGATCCAGATTCGGACGCGAGAGATGCACCGTACAGCTGAATACGGAATCGCTGCGCATTGGCGCTTCAAGGAAGAGGCAAAGAGCGCTGACGAACTGGACCGCGCGCTCTCCTGGTTCAGGCAGGTGCTCGAGCTGCAGATGGATGCGAAAACACCGGATGAATTTCTAGAGTTCCTTAAGCTCGATCTTTATCAGGACGAAATTTTTGTGTTCACGCCAACGGGTGACGTGATCCAGCTTCCGAAGGGTGCCACACCGATCGATTTTGCGTTTGCCGTTCACACCGAAGTCGGACTGCACTGTGCCGGCGCACGAATCAACGGCCGGATGGCGACCCTCGCAAAAGAGCTCAAGAATTCCGATACCGTTGAGATCATCACTTCAGCCAACGCGCGGCCCAGTCGCGACTGGCTCGCGCATGTTCGGACAGGAAGGGCTCGTCACAAGATACGGCAGAGTCTCCGCATCGAGGAGCATACCAGCTCGTCGAAGCTGGGACGGGAAATCCTCGATCGTGAGATTAAGAGGCGCCGACTCACGAAACCCGAGGAGGCAAAGCTCGCGCAGGTCGCGAAGGACCTCAACCTGACTGACACAAATCACCTGATCGCATCGCTCGGCCAGGGTGATGTGAACGTCCTCCAGGTACTCAAGCGCCTGTATGACGAAGACGAGATAACGGGTGCGCCTGCCAAGCCTGGTCCGCTGGACTGGATTGTTGACCGGGTTCGCGGAGCGCCAAAGGGTGTTCGAATTCAGGGCGTGGATGGACTGCTGGTTCGCTACGCCCAGTGCTGCCAGCCGGTTCCCGGCGACGCAGTCGTTGGGTATGTCACTCGCGGTCGCGGAGTGAGCATCCACCGCGGTGACTGTCCAAATCTTTTGATGCTCGTGCACGAACCCGAACGGCGGCTCGAAATCGACTGGACCGAACTCGCGGGGCAGCGCTTCATGGTTCGCCTTGCGATTGAGGGATTCGACCGCCGCGGGCTTTATGCGGACGTAGCGACGGCTGTGTCTGCAACCGGCACCGATATCCGCAGCTTCGAGCTGAATACGACGGACGGTCACGTTTCGGGCGCGATTGCGGTCGAGGTCGAAAACCTTTCGCACCTTCAGAAGATCGTTAAGTCGGTGCGGAGGGTGAAGGGAGTTAGTGATGTGGCTCGCAGGGAGAGGGTCGCCGGAGAGAATGGGTAGAGAGGGTATCCCGTAGTCCGAATTCCTCCCCCATATATTTCGAACGTGCCGAAAGCCAGTTTCGACCTCAAAGCCCCGTTCCAGCCAGCAGGCGACCAACCGCGCGCGATCGCCGAACTTTCACGCGGCCTGGATCGTGGCGACCGCTTTCAGACCCTGCTTGGGGTGACAGGATCCGGAAAGACGATGACTGTGGCCAATGTCATCCAACATTTCGGCCGTCCGACGCTCGTCATCTCGCACAACAAGACGCTCGCGGCCCAGGTATATGGCGAGCTGAAGGGCTTTTTCCCAACCAACGCCGTCGAGTATTTCGTCTCCTACTACGATTACTACCAGCCGGAAGCCTACGTACCGTCCTCCGACACCTACATCGAGAAAGACGCGTCCATCAATGAAGACATCGACCGTCTTCGGCTGCGCGCGACGTCCAGTCTCATGGAGCGCGATGATGTAATCATTGTCGCAACTGTATCAGCTATTTACGGTCTCGGCGATCCGGTGAATTACAAGGAGCAGATGGTGAAGCTGCAGAAGGGGCAGAAAATCGCCCGAGATGAGATTCTGCGGTCGCTGGTGAAGATCCAGTATTCGCGAAACGACGTCGCATTCGAGCGGGGAACATTTCGCGTGCGCGGCGACACTGTGGAGATTCTCCCGGCATATGAGGAGCAGGGAGTCCGTGTGGAGATGTGGGGCGACGAGATCGAGAAGATCTCGAAAATCAACCCGCTCACTGGCGAAGCCATTGCCAATCTCGAGCGTGCTGCCATTTATCCTGCGAAGCACTTCGTAACATCACGCCCAACAATCGAGCGCGCGATTGTTGCAATTCGAGCCGAGCTCGCGGAGCGACTGCAGGAGCTGCGCGCAACGGGGAAGCTGCTCGAGGCGCAGCGACTCGAGTCACGCACTAATTTCGATATCGAGATGATGCTCGAAATCGGAACGTGCGCGGGAATCGAAAACTATTCGCGCCATCTTTCCGGCCGTCAGGTCGGTGAGCGTCCCGCCTGCCTGCTGGATTACTACCCGGAAGATTTCCTTGTTGTAGTTGACGAATCACACGTGTCACTGCCGCAGATCGGCGGGATGTTCAACGGCGACCGTGCGCGTAAGCTCACGCTGGTTGACTACGGTTTCCGTCTTCCAAGCGCGCTGGACAACAGACCGCTCACGTTCGATGAGTTTCTTTCGCTTACGCCGCGCGCGATCAACGTGTCCGCGACTCCCGGTGACATCGAGCTGAAGCTCTCCGAGGGCGCAGTTGTCGAGCAGATCATTCGTCCAACAGGGCTCATCGACCCCGAAATTGATGTGCGGCCTGTGCGCGGCCAGGTGGATGATCTCCTGAATGAGATTCACATTCGCGAGCGAAGGGGCGAGCGCGTGCTCGTCACCACGCTCACGAAGAGAATGGCGGAAGATCTTACCGATTATCTGCAGCAGATGGGCGTGAGGGTTCGGTACATGCACGCCGACATTGACGCGATCGAGCGTATGGAAATCGTTCGCGGCCTGCGGCTCGGTGAATTTGATGTGCTGGTTGGAATCAACCTGCTGCGCGAAGGGCTCGATCTTCCTGAAGTGTCGCTCGTCGCGATACTGGATGCGGACCAGGAGGGATTCCTTCGCAGTGACAGGTCGCTGATTCAAACGGTCGGTCGCGCAGCCAGGCATGTGACAGGCCGTGCGATCTTTTACGCGGACCGCATAACCGGGTCCATGCAGCGCTGTATGGAAGAGACTGCACGGCGCCGCGAGATTCAGCGGCAACACAACAAGGATCACAACATCATTCCGCAAAGCGTTATCAAGAGTGTGGAGCAGGTGCGATTCAGCACGCGAGTCGCGGATGCCCGCAGTGAACGCGAAGAGCGGGAGAAGGATCGCGCGCTGCGCGTAGCGGAATCGTCACCGAACTATCGTTCACCGGAAGACCTTGCAAAGCTGATTGCGGAACTCGAGGCCGACATGAAACAGGCGGCCCAGGATCTGGACTTCGAGGCAGCGGCGCGTATCCGGGACCAGGTGTTCGAGCTGCGGGCCAAGTCTGGCGGCGCAAGGGAAGGGCGAGGGCGAGGCTCACTGGCTTCCATTCAGGGTCGGTAATGACTGATCTTCACGTTCCGGTCGTTCCCGACCTGGCCGAAAGAGGACGCCTCAATCTCTCGCTTGAAGAGCTGACTGAGTGGGGAGAAAAGCTCGGCAGCGCTGCGGAGGCTCCCCTTCTAATCACCCTCAAGGGTGATCTCGGCGCCGGGAAGACGACACTAGCACAAGCGATCTGCGGAGGTTACGGAGTGATCGAGGAAGTGACCAGTCCGACCTACGCAATTGTTCACAGGTACCTGGGGAAGCGCTCGGCCGTGTATCACGTGGATCTTTATCGCCTCACCAGCGAATCCGACCTCACCAACATCGGATGGGACGACATTATCAGTGAGCGTGCACTTGTGATCGTCGAATGGCCGGAGCGAGCCGGGTCGAGAATGCCGTCTGATCATCTGCCCATTGCGCTCGAGTACAGTCAGACAGATTCCGGGCATCGCGTCCTCCTGGCCGGATGAAATGCCGTTAATTACGCTCGCGCTGGACGCGAGCACTTATGCGGGAAGCGTGGCCGTACTGCGTGATAAGGCGGTTCTCGCCGAGCGCGTTCTTCACGAAGTGAGCGGACCGGTGCAGGGAACGCGTGAGGAGGCCATGATGCCGGCGATCGCTGGTGCGTTGAGCGAAGCTTCAATTCTGCCCGGCGACCTGGATCGAATCCTTTGTGGTGAAGGTCCGGGAAGCTTCACAAGCTTGCGAATTGCGGCCTCGCTCGCAAAGGGATTTGCGCACGCACTGAACATTCCGCTCTACAGTGTTTCGTCGCTGCTTCTGGTTGCCGCATCCGCGCCCGTGAATGTTCGTCCCGTTATTGCTGCCATCACTGCAATGCGCGGAGAGTATTACGCGGCGGATTTTCATGTTACTTGTGATGGCGTTACGGAAATAGTCGCGCCGAGGATCGTGGACGAAGGGAAGCTCAGGGCGTATGCGGCGGAGCGCGATGCTGCCCTTCGTATCGCCGGGCTTGAAGGTGTGAATCCGAAGATGAGCGATGTCGCGCGGCTCCTGGATTCAGTATTCGAGAAGGGTCCTGTGGATCTTGGGAGTTGGGAGCCGAGGTACGGACGCCTTGCCGAAGCGCAGGTGCGTTGGGAGAAAGCGTCCGGAAGGCCGTTGAACGCATGACAGTTGTCGTTCGTGAAGCGATAGATACAGACATCGACCGTGTTTCTGTAATCGAGCAGGTGAGCTTTTCCGATCCATGGCCGCGGGCGGGGTTCGAACCCCTGCTGCGTGCGCCGCGCTGTCTTTTTGTTGTGGCGGAAAGTTCTCTCCTGGAATCGGTGTCCGGCTATTCAGTCGCGCGATGGGTGGAAGATGAAGGTGAATTGCTGAACATTGCTGTTGCGGATGAGCAGCGCGGGAAGGGGATTGGCAGCAAGCTGCTGGATCACGTTGTCTCGGTGCTCGAAACCAAGGGCGTACGGCATATTTTTCTCGAGGTCAGGGATTCGAACACTGCGGCGCGAGAGCTGTACAGGTCGCGCGGGTTTCGGGAGCTGTCGCGCAGGACGGGATACTACAGGAGGCCCACTGAGGATGCTATCGTCCTGGCTTGGAGAAGGGGGATTTAGAGGCTCAGGCCAGTGTGTTTATTCCGGCGAAATGGCCGGCCGCAGTGTTTTCATTGCCAGCCCACCGCTTCGATGCCAGTCAGGAAAGTGGTATCTTTAGAATGCAGGCGTAGAGAATAAACTCTCGCCAGGAGGATACGTGAGTCGGAGTTTGAACAAGGTGTCGTTGATCGGAAACCTCGGAAATGATCCGGAAGTCCGCTCAACCACAGGCGGTGGCAAGGTTGCGAGCTTTTCACTCGCGACCAGCCGGTCGTGGAACAGCGCGTCGGGCGAGAAGCAGGAAAAGACAGAATGGCATAAATGCGTAGTCTGGAATCAGAAGGGCTCCGGACTCGCAGATGTCGTCGAGAAATACTGTAAGAAAGGCGACAAGCTTTACGTCGAGGGACGCATCGAATACCGGCAATGGCAGGACAAGGAAAACCAGACCCGTTATACGACTGAGATCAATGTTCGCGAGCTGCTGATGTTGGGTGGCGGTGCCGGCGGACGTGGAGATTTTGATGGGGACAGCGGCAGCCGGTCGCGGAGTGCATCTCCGGCCGCCAAGTCATCCGGTGGCTCGGATCAGGATTTCGCCGACTTCCCGGCTGCAATCGAAGATTCGGACGACGACCTGCCTTTCTAGTGGCACGAGGCCCGCGGAATACTGCGGGCCTCTTTTTCGTGACCTCCACCGAGGTACAACCGTCACTTTAGCGATGAAGCGCAAACTTTCCGTCTGGATCCCCGGTATCGCCCTCGTTCTCGCGGGCCATAGCGCTCACGCCCAGCAGACACCCACAGCGCCAGTGGACAGCACCGAAATCGTGCATGTCGTCAAGACCGGCGACACCCTCTGGGACATCGCCCGATCCTATCTCCAGGATCCCTTTCGATGGCCGGAAATATTTCGCCGCAACAGGGATATTGTGGAAAACCCGCACTGGATTTATCCCGGAGAGCAGATCCGCATCCCGGTTTCTGCGGTAAGGGCGGACGTAATGGCCGCGCGCAATAATTCATCTCCCGCAGTTGTGGCTGCCAAGCCCAGCGATCAGACGGTTTTCGCAAATGGCGGAGGGATCGTTGCGCGACACGAAATCGTCAATTCAGGTGTACTGTTCGGAGGAGTAGTGGGCGCTACCGTCGCTCCTCCCGTGCGGTGGGGTGAAATCGAAAGCGCGCCATATCTGGACACGCCCGGCGGTCCGTCGCGAAGCGGCAGTATCAGCAGCCGAATGGAGCGCATGGCAGTCAGCGGGTCGCAGTCGGACGTCCGCTTCCAGATTTTCGACCACGCATATGTCACTCTCCCGGCGAATCGTACGCCGCGGGTTGGGGATAGGTACGTGAGTTACAAGCTTGGACCTGAGATGCAGGAGGGTCAGGTGGTGATTCCCACGGGTGTATTTGTTGTGGACTCACTCCGGAACGGGCTGGTTCGCGCCCGTCTGGAGCGGCAGTTCGGAGCAGTGGATATCGATCAGAAGCTTGTATCCATGGACCTGGTTCCGCATCCATCCGACATTGAAGCTGTGCCAGTAGCTGCTGCCGGTACGAATCGGGTAGTCTGGGTTCAAAACGATCCGGTTCTTCCGTCGCTTCAACACTATGTTCTTCTGGATCCCGGCGCAGTCCCACCCCTCTCGGTTGGTGACATTTTCAGTCTGGTTGATGACCGCAAGCCTGGTGCGGGAGAGAAGCCGTTGCCCTCTGAGGATATCGGAGTTATCCAGATCGTGCGTGTAAGCCGGTATGGCGCAACTGGAATAATCGTAGGACAGTCGCAGCCGGTGATACGTGCAGGCAATCTCGCTCGACGAATCGCGCGAATACCCTAGGGGCCGTCCCGCTGGACGGTTAAATTTTGGGCATCTGATGCCAGCCCAAACAAAGAAAAAACGCGCCCTCGTTACAGGCGGAGCCGGGTTCATCGGCTCCCACGTTGCCGACCTGTTCATGTCCAGGGAATACGACGTCGAGATTCTGGATGACCTGAGCTCGGGAAGACGCGAAAACCTTCCGGATTCGGCCCGATTTCATGAAATAAGCGTTGCGGCGGCGGAGGCGGGAGAGATCATTCGCGCCGGTAGCTTCGATGTCATCCTGCACTGTGCCGGGCAGATTGATGTCCGAAGAAGCGTAGCCGATCCGCTGTATGACGCGACTGTAAATATTCTCGGCACCGTTAACATTCTCGAAGCAGTGCGCCTGGCAGGCGGGAAGGCGCGGGTGGTCTTTACGTCCACGGGCGGTGCTATCTATGGCGATTTCAACGTTCCGCCCAACGTGGAGCAAAATCCCAAGGACCCAGAGTCGCCTTACGCGATTTCGAAGCTGAGCTCTGAGTACTACATGGCGTACTATGGCCGTCTGCACGGTATGACGTGCGCCGTCGTTCGATTCGGAAATGTGTACGGACCGCGACAGGATCCGAATGGTGAGGCGGGCGTGGTAGCAATTTTTTGCGCTCGCATCCTGCACGGAAAGCCGCTCACGATTTTTGGCGATGGGACCCAGACGCGGGATTATGTGTACGTCGGTGATGTCGCGGATGCCGTGTGGATGGCGGCAACGAAGGAATTGCCCCGCGCAGAAAAAGTGGATGCGCGAGCTTTCAATATCGGCACTGGCGTCGGTACTTCCGTCCTCGATCTTGTAAAGATGCTCCAGTTTAAAAGCGGCACCCACTTACCGCTGGAGTTCGCGCCGCGCCGCATCGGGGAGCAACAGGAATCGTTCCTGGAAGTGTCCAAGGCAAGGGATGTGTTGGGCTGGACCCCAAAGACGCGACTGGCAGAGGGACTGTTGAAAACTTTCGAATGGGCTGGTGCCAACCCTCACGTACTGGAAGCCCGATAGTGCTCCAAGTCGGCGCTGCGCTTCCGTCCTCACCAATCGAGCTGATCACCGCCTCCACCGGCGCGACCAAAATCGTGCTTGGCCTGCTCGTGATCCTGTCGCTCATTAGCTGGGGGATCATGCTTGGTAAATGGATCGAATTCCGGAGGATTGTCACCGCCGGCCGCGATTTCGCCAGCGCATTTCATCGATCGCGAACGCTCGACGATGCCACTGCCCTCACGCGGGATTTTGGAAAGAGCCCGCACGGTGAAGTGATGGCACGCGCCGTCCGTTTTTCCGAAGAGACGACGCCTGCGCTTGCTGCGACATCCGATCGGACGGCACGGCTGAGTGGCTCGCAGGTTGAAGTGCTCCGTTTTGTGCTCGATGCAGAAATTGGCAGTGTGCGCGAGAAACTTTCCCGCTTCGTTCCATCTCTTGCGACAATTGGCTCGGTAAGTCCTCTCATCGGACTTCTCGGTACCGTGCTCGGAGTCATTGATGCTTTCCTCGGAATCGCGGAGAAGGGATCGGGAAACATCGCAGCTGTGGCGCCGGGTGTAGCTGAAGCCCTCATCGCAACAGCTGCGGCACTGAGTGTCGCCATACCCGCGGTATTCGGCTACAACATTTTTGCAAACCGCCTCAACCGGATTGACACGGAGCTTGAAGCGTTCGCGTCAGAGCTCATTGCTCTGCTCGTGCGCGAGGGACGGATCTAGTGCGGTCACGGCGGCAGCGTGTGGCGCTCAACGCCGAGATCAATGTGGTGAGTCTCATTGACGTGATGATGCTGCTGATGGTCATCTTCATGATCACCGCTCCAATGATGCAGGGGGGCGTGGATATTTCGCTTCCAAAGGCCGAGGCGCGCCCGCTGGATTCGAAAAGTGGCATGACTGTGACGATTGACCGGACGGGAGCGATTCTCGTGGATGATGTCACACTCAGTTTTGCGGAGTTCAAGGCAACCTTTCGTGCCCTGGCTGAGCAGCGCGGCAAAAATGGTGTGTTTCTCAGGGCAGATCAGGGCGTTCCGTATGGAACTGTCGTAAAAGTTCTTGCGGTTATGCGAACAAGCGGAGTTGGCGACGTGGGACTCGTCGCGGAGCCGGACGAGCA